>JAYVOS010000422.1:0-13120 GCA_043757775.1 Chloracidobacterium sp.
TGGCTTTGAGTAAAACTAGCCTTAGTGTTTCGGTAAACAATGCGTTGAGCGGGCTCCGCGTAAATCTCACTACAGCCCCCTATCCTGAACGCTTCTTCATAAATAGCTCCGAGTTTGCTGGCTTCTTCACTATTCTTCTGATCCGTGATGATCTTTATTACTAGATCATTTGAATCGAGAACATAAGAGACTTTCGTAATGGATATTTCGTCGCCAGAAACAGGATCGATACTATAATACTCGCATCCGTTCCAAGGACAGATAAGACTAAGAATTCCTTCAACATTATCGGCGGCAGACAGTTGAGCCCACCGGTTGTCGGTAAACGAAGTATATGACAATTCAACAGCGTTACCCTTGGACTTTCGAGTGAAGTCAAAACTGCATTTCTCGTCTTTAGAGACCTTGCCGATGCTTTGGAGTTGTTCCAAATCGCCTACAAAGTTAATTACGCCAGTACTGATGATATTAAGATTGAGTAATTGTTTAGCCTGTTCCGACAGTTTTTCCGAACAATCGTCAGGCTTCTTATCCAGATCATCCTTAACCTCAACCTCGTCCTTTACGTTAAACTGCCGCGTCATTGCCGCCTGTGCAAGCACCTGCGGCGTCGCACCCGCAAGCACGAGGCCGAGATACACGCCTAGTGCCGCGAGAAACAGGGCTGAATTATTAGATCTGCGATTATTCAAAATTATTTTTTAGCTGTATTATCGCTCGGTTTCGACAGAGCATTTGAATTAGGCTGCGACTGCTGAGTTTTTTTGGCCTGAGCTTCTTTCAGCTTTCGATTGATCATTTCTTGAGCTATCGGCTTAGGGATAGCAAAATTCAGAATAAAATTTTTGCCGTCGGTAGAAACCTTTGCACCGTCAAGCAGTGTCCGCTCATCACTAGGATTTTCCACTTTTACCTTGCCGAGTAATATCGCTCCGCTGACCAGACTCGAAACGGAATTTGCACGCTCGGGCGTTTTTTGGACAGACGATATAACGACCGTTATCTGTTGATCATCCTGAACTAGCGTCGCGGTTATTTGATCAACGCCAGCTAATTTAAGGTAAGAAAGATAGTTGCTGTCGCCTAGAGCCTCAAGGGCGGCTTTGCCAACGTCGATCATCTTAGGGTCGCCCTTTGTTTTAGCCGTGTCAAATTTTGACTTCGTCCGGTCAAGCTTTCCGTCAGCGTTAATATAACCATTAAGGACAAGCGTGAAATCCGAATTGAGGTCAACCTCTTTAGTTGCCCATTTGGTAACTATACCGTCTGCAAAATCCGTAAGCGGCCTTTTGTTGATCACGACCCCCTCGACCGCATCGCTTGAAATGGGGGACGGTTCAGGAGTTGGTTTAACTTTTATGTCCGCGGTTCCGCCTGTTCCATTTCCAGTCGGCTTGCCGTGAGTAGGTTTTCTGCCGTTTGCCGCAGTCGAGCCGCCGCCGATGGTTGTGGGCAGGTCGCCGTCGATCACATCGTCGTTATGCTTTGGAACAATGGGCTTAGTGTCGATCAAGCTGTTACCGCGTGACGGCGTCGTCATCGGAATGCCCGGCGACAGTTCAGACATTACCAGCGGCTCGTTTTGCTGAGCAAGCATCGCCTGATATTCGTCAGGATTTGCGATCTGAAAATATCCCTCAGGGTATGACAGCGGCGGTGTCTCGCCGCTTGCATCAACATAAGTGATCTCGTAATCGCCGAGATTGGTCTTGTCGTAAGCCGCATCGACAGACTCACGGTCGGTGCCAAACAGCATCGCCCCGACATAAACAGTATCCAAAACCTGACACACACTCCCGACGATCGGGCTGTCGCAAGTTTTGGTCGTTAGCAGCGAAGTCTGTGCAACGAGCAGTATCGCGAGGATATTACACGCCGCCGTGATCGCAAAAATTTTATAGAGCCGCGGCCCGAGATCCCAGTTCTTGATCTCGTATTTGTGAAACAGATCGCCCTCCTCCAAAGGAGTTGCGACCGGTTCAGTATCGTATAATGACTGCTCAAACATATAACTTATAAATGCCGCCTATCGTTCGATGAGCTATAACAGCTAGCTCCCGGTTAGACGCTTTGTCGCAACAATACGTTGCGAAGCAATAAGATATTTTAACACCAACTCGCCGCGATTGAAAGACATTAGACATATCGCTCATAAACCTCTAATATCGCGTGTATGCCACGCTCCGGGAATCTCGACCGCAACAGAAAACGTTCGTCGCGGCCAAAAGGTGAACGAAAAGATAAACGCTTTTTTGCACGCGAAAGTTCCGTTGCCCGCGAGGTTGTGCCACAGACCCCTCGACAGTTAAAAGCCATCGAACGCCTGCTGTCGGGCATCGGCGTGCCGGAAAATAAGCCTTTTAAGCCGGACGCTTTTCAGCTCGAGGCGTTGTCGGCAATAGAAACCGAAGATGTTCTCGTAACTGCTCCGACCGGGAGCGGAAAAACCTGGATCGCCCGCGAAGAGATCCGCCGAATGCTCGCAGCAGGTAAGCGGGCCTGGTACACCACGCCGCTCAAGGCTCTGACAAACTCGAAATACACTGAGTTTGGCATCGAATTTGGAGCAGAAAACGTCGGCATCCTAACAGGTGACCGCAAAGAAAATACGGACGCACCGCTCATCGTCGGCACGACTGAAATTTACCGCAATCAGCTTTTCGATGCACTTCGAAGCGGCGGTCAGGTCGAGACGGATTTCGTGATTCTTGACGAAGCCCATTACCTCGCGGACGAAGAACGCGGGCATGTTTGGGAAGAGGCGATCATCCTGTCGCCGCCGCGTATCAGGCTGCTATTGCTCTCAGCTACGGTCGGTCGGGCGGATGAATTTGCCGCGTGGATCGGCGATGTTCGCGGGACGAAAGTGCGTGTAATTAAGGCCGGACCACGACCGGTGGAGCTGCGTGCAGCGTATCTGTCTCGTGATTTACAATTATTTCCGTTGTTTGGCGAAGATGGGCAATACAATCGCGATCTCGATCAATTTGCTAAGCAAAGAAGCGAGGGGTTCCGTCGGCGACGAAGGTAAGAATTTTTCACCGCAGAGACGCGGTGACGCAGAGGACTTGAGATAAAATCAAAGGGTAGGAGATTTATATTTCTTCTACCCTTCTTAAGTTTTCTCCGTGTCTCTGCGGTTTAATCTTACTTGATTCCCGCGATCAGAACATCAATATCGGCCTGCGGCACGAGCAGATCTAGCGTCACGTCGTTTCCGCGACTGTCGATCTTAGCGTTTTTGAGCATACGAGCATAGACCTGTTGATCAGCTCGTTTCGACCCGCCAAGAAACGTTCGGCCGATCATCTGAAGCCCCGTAAGAGTGTCTTTTAACCCTGTTGCCTGCTCCGGTTTTTGGGTATGGGCTAACACTTGTAGGCTCGTTCCGATAGGAGCGATGTCGAGCGAACCGGATATAAACTGGATCGAGTCGAGATTTTTGCCAAGCTCGTCATCATCGAGCGGTAGCATCTTTGCCATACCGCCCGGTGGCCGCATCGCAAACGTCATAACTGCCGTTTCTTTCTGCGAAAGCAACCCGGTAACGTCCGCTCCGACGTGCGTCGTACCGGAAAGCGTTTCACGAACACGCGGCAGCGTTCCGATCACAAGCGTATTTGAGTCGAGAGCGGTGACTGCGACCTCTTTGGTCAGGCTCTTGAGAGCAATGTCCATCGCGGAGCTGATCTTGGAATTTGTGGTGGTGACGGTCGTTTTTTGTAGCACGTCTTTCGGAACAAAGATATAAACAGTGCGTTCGCCGATCTTTTCTTCGCGGTAAGTACCCTTGGATGCAAGCTTTGCGACCGCAATCAAAGCACCGGCGTTGATGTCGCCGCTGGCTATCAGCACCGGCTCAAAATCAGTTTCTTTTGCCGAGATCTGCTTGTAGCCGACGCCGACGGCGACCTGCTCAAATTTGCGAAGGTCAATGCCAGTGCGGTTTTCCATCTCGTTGACCTTTGCCATGATCTCACCGAGCATCGGCTGATTGGCAGAGAGCAATTTGGGTAAACCTTCGTCGAGAAAGCGTTTTGCTTCAAAAACGGCAACGCCGTCCGACGCAGGCAGCAAGGTCACGAGCCGATTGGTTTGGCGTTTTTTAGCTTTGCGTTTGTGGTTATCAACAGCCGCAAATGCAGCGAAATTTGAAAGCATGACCACGATGCCAGCGGCGGCGAAAAATCTGATCTTCATTTATTTACCTCGACAAAAAATATAAGTAAACATCCTAACGATAACAGATGCGTCAAAGTTCGTGAATAGTTGGCTCGAAAAAGAAGATTCACCACAGAGGCACAGAGAACACAGAGTTTTTAAAGTAAGTTCATAAGAACAGCCAGCTATTATATCCAGACAGAATAACCTGTCTTTTCTTTTTACTCTGTGCCCTCTGTGACTCTGTGGTGAATATCTTTAATTACTTCAAATTCGAATCGTAACTCCTTGCCACGCATTATATAGCTCAGATATTGTTCCCAGAATTTACGCGTCCATCGCATCGACGGCCATTTGGTGTCAAGATTTACGATCAGTTCGATTCCTAGTGCTTTCCACAAACCCGCAAGCGAAACATAACAGTTCACGGGCTTTAGCTGAACGTCCGTATAAAAATCGAACACTTGTCGGCCCGCGAGAAAGGTGTTGAATGTGTACGAATTGATGTGATTCCGGTGCGTCGGATCGTTTGCCCAGTCGGGGTTTGTATAGTGTGGCGTCAGTAGTTTAATGCGGCCGCCGTTACGCGTGACGCGGTGCAGTTCGCCGATAAATGCCATCACGTCAGGCACGTGTTCGACGACGTGATTCGATACGACGAGGTCAAACTCGTTGTCAGGAAACGGATACGGCAATTCGCCCAGATCGTGAATGACATCAGCCGCCGTGCGCGGATTGTTATCGAGGCCGATCGCACCCGTCGTTTTATTGGCCCCACAGCCGACATCTAGGATCTTTGTCATCGACAGTTAATTTATCATAAAAAGATTTGAACGCGGATTTAGAGGGATCATGCGGATGAAGACGGATAGGAAAAATGGGGTTTATATATTTATATTTCAGATCTTTTTGATCTGCTCGATCCGTCTGATCCGCGTTTAAATTTTTCTAAGGGATACGTTTTTCTGATAAATAAAAATGCCATAGCAGTCTTGCAGCGACTGAGCGATACGGCGACCATTTTTCGGCCATTACAACAAATTCATCCGACGTTGGCCGCGGCTCGCCGCTCAGTTTGTGCCACGCGGTGTGCAGTGCAACGTCGCCCTTTGGCATCACGTCGGGCCGGAGCATCGCCATTAGCAGATATATGTCGCTCGACCATTCGCCGATCCCTTTTAGCTTGATGAGTTTGGTTTTTATGTCCGCGTCCGAAAGATGCGTCAGGCTGTCGAGATCAATGTGTTTGGCGATTATCGCTTCGCTAAGATGCCTCGCATAAGCAGTTTTTTGTCGGCTAAAACCCACCGTTTTAAACTCAACATCGTCCAGCGACAGCAGATTTTCCGGCGTCACATCGCCAATTTGAGCGGTTAGCTTATCAAAACATGCCTTTGCCGAGGCAAGCGAAACTTGCTGTTCGAGAATAATTTGGAGTAGCGTCGAAAACCGCGTCGGGCGGTCCCACAAGGGCGGAATTCCGTAAGTATTGTAAACAAACGCGAGTTCCGAGTGTTCCTTGGCAAGCTCGATGCATGCTTGTTTCAATTTTCGTTCGTTAAGAGATTTTGCCATTAAGCTTGTAGGGAGATCTATGTTTTTCGGCACTCCATTTGGACCACTTTCATATTGCACTAATTGCTAATATAATCTCGCCACAAGCAAAAATGAAACTTACGAAATCAGCCGCAATTTATTTCGCTCTACAGGGACTGGCCGTTTTTGGATGGTGGACGGTTCTGTTCTTTTTTCCTGTGAGCCGTAAATTTTTTGTGCTTGAGGCGAACTCTGAAAGATCATTGATGGCATTTTGGCTTGCTGACCTTTTGTTTTTAGGTGTCGGGTCTCTGGCGGCTAGTTGGCTTTGTTTTCACAATCACGAATATAAGAAGATAGCCTCGTGGTTTGTGACCGGCACAATCAGCTACGCAACGATTTACTGTTTTGCGTTCGCAATTATGACGGATCGCGGATGGCTAGGCGTGACAATGATGTTTCCCGCTATGATCTGGTCAGGAGTTTTTTCAGTCGGAATGACGTTTGATAAGACAATGTTTCGTAAATCAGCCGCTGCCTCGACCAACTGGATATTGTTCAAAACATTCTCACAGATTACAGTCGTATGGTCGATCATTCTGGTGATATTTCCATATCTGATCACGGTCATTGAAAACAAGATAGGTATTTCAAGACTGCAATTTTCGTTTCAACAGCCGCTAGCTGTCGTGCTTTTTGTATTTATAAGTTCGTTGGGTGTATGGGCTGCCGTAGTGATGTCCCGAGTCGGGCAGGGAACGCCGCTACCGCTCGACCATGCGACAAAGTTTGTCGCAGTTGGCCCGTACGCATTTGTTCGAAATCCGATGGCCGTCTCAGGGGTAGGCCAAGGCTTGGCAGTCGCTCTGTTTCTCGGGTCGGCGTTAGTGGCACTTTATGCATTGATGGGGTCGCTCGTATGGCAATTAGTATTCCGGCCCCCCGAAGAGATCGATCTGCTTGATCGTTTCGGAGCTAAGTACGAGTATTATCGCCAAAATGTAAAGTGCTGGATACCTCGCCGAATACCATTCAAAGACAATTACAAAGACAATTAAGTTTTTTCAGCACAATTTCCAATTTCGTCAACCGTTGTTGGATTTTCGAGCGCCGAAAGATCGCCGGGGTCTTCGCCAAGATAGGCTGAGCGGATGATGCGGCGCATGACCTTGGCGTTGCGGGTTTTTGGCAAAGCGGAGACGAAATGTATCCGCGAGGGAGCGAGTGGTTTGCCCATGTCTTTGGCAACGAGGGCTTTCAGCTCGGTTTCGAGTGACGAGTGTTCTGGCTCCTCATTTTGTATTGTGCATTCTGCATTGAGCACTACAAAAGCCACCATCGCTGTTCCCTTAACCTCATCAGGTACGCCGATGACGGCGGCTTCGGTGACGAGCGGGTGGGCGACGAGCAGGCTTTCGACCTCGGCGGGGCCGACTCGTTTGCCGGCGACCTTTAGCGTATCGTCGCTACGGCCGAGGATGAACCAGTGGCCGTCTTTGTCACGCATCGCAAAATCGCCGTGGACCCAAATATCTTTGAAACGTCGCCAATACGTATCGAGATAGCGTTCCTTTTCCTGCCAAAACCCGCGTGCCATTCCGATCCAAGGCTGACGGATTACGAGTTCGCCGACCTTTCCCGGTTCAACACTGTGGCCGTCTTCGTCAAGAATATCGACGTCCATTCCGGGACACGGAGCGGGGAATGAGCACGGCTTGATCGGTAGCAGAGGGTTGCCCATCAAAATACCGCCGGAGATCTCGGTGCCGCCGCTGTAGTTGATGATCGGCAGTTTCGAATCACCAACCTTTTCAAATAACCACCACCACGGAGCGGGGTTCCAAGGCTCGCCTGTCGAAGCGAAGATGCGAAGCGAGGATAGATCGTGTCGCTCGAACGGCTTCATCTTTACTGCTTCCTTTGCTCCTTCGCGGCTTTGCGGGTGTTTTTCGTCGGTAGCGTTGCCCTTACTTACGTGCGGGTTACTGACACGTTCGCCTTCGCTATTGGACAATGCTCTTATTAGCGTCGGGGAAATGCCCAGCACTTCGACCTTGTGTTTTGCACAAAATTCCCACATGCGGTCGGGCGTTGGGTAGTCGGGTGCTCCATCGTAGATGCAAATAGTCGCGCCGTTTATCAACGCCCCGTAGATCAGCCACGGCCCCATCATCCAGCCGATGTCCGTGTACCAAGAGATCCGCGTACCCTTACCAACATCCGTCCCAAACGCCATATCCTGCGCCGCCTTGATCGGAAAACTCGCATGCGTATGAGCAATTCCCTTTGGCTTGCCGGTTGTGCCGGAGGTGTAGAGGATAATGAGTGGGTCTTCGGCAGCGGTTGGTTCCGGTTTTGAGCAACTCTTGAATGTTTCCAATCCTTCATCGTGGAGAATATCTTCGCCATCGCAAATTAAATCGTTGTCGTAGAATTCATCTTGAAAGTCTGGCGGCAAAGAAGAGTCAAACGATTGCAACTGTGGACGAATGGCAATAAACAAATATTTGACCGTCAAGGACGTCAGAATTGCCTGTTCCGCCACATTAATTGCATTAACCTCTTTACCTCGTCTAGGAAACCCATCGACGGTAAATAATGCTTTTGCTTCGACGGCATTTAGTCGGCTTGCGATCGCTTCGATTCCGTAACCGGAAAAGACAGGTACGGCAATAGCTCCGATGCGGCCGATTGCGAGAAGTGCGACAACTGTTTCGATCATCATTGGCAAGTGAATACTAATTGCGTCGCCTTTGCCGAGACCTCTTTTTCGAAGTGATGCTGAAATTACCTCAACCTCATGCAATAGTTCAGCATAAGAAAGCTTGCGTACCTTTCCCTCTTCACCTTCCCAAATCACCGCCGGCTGGTCTTTCATTTCATCCGTCTGCCAGCGGTCGAGGCACATTTCAGTAATGTTTAGGCCAGCGTGGGCTGGGAACCCGGTCGCTACCGCTCCCGGTTCTGACAGGGCGTCTCCGCGTCTCTGCGGTGAAGAAAACCAGTTAGGGAATTCGATGCCGTCTGAAGTATCGAGCAGTTTTTTGTACGGCGGGTCGAATTTTATGTCGAGAAACTTTATGACCTCTTCGGTAAACTTTTCGACATCGTTGATCGAATACGCGTAAAGCTCGTCCCACGTCGAGACGCCGACCTGCCGCATAAATTCAGTCAACCGAGCGCGTTCGATCACGTCGGGCGTCGGCGTCCAGGCGATGGGTTGATCTTCGAGAAGGTTTGTGTCGTTCATCTTTGGAAAGATTTTAACGCAAAGTCGCAAAGGTGCTAAGACGCAAAAGAAGAATAAAAATATCTTTACGGCTTTGCCTCTTTGCGACTTTGCGTTGAAAATGTTTTGTAATGAGTATTCAGCTTCCGAACAATCTATTTGCTGGTAAAACTGCGATCGTCACAGGTGCCTCGCGCGGCGTGGGACGGGCGACGGCTTTGAGGCTGGCTGAGGCGGGAGCGAATGTCGTAGTCAATTATCTGAGCGATTCGGGCGGTGCGGCTGATACGGTCGAGGAGTGCGTGAATAAAGGCGTCGGGGCGATAGCGGTTCAGGCAGATGTGTCAGAATTTGCGGGAGCTCAGGAGATCGCAAAGCAGACGCTTGAGCGGTTTGGGCGAATCGATCTGCTCGTCTGCAACGCCGGGGTCTGGGACGGAGCCCCTATCGAAGATATGTCCGAAGAGCTTTGGAATAAGGTCATCAACACCAATCTCAAATCAGCTTGGGCGATGACAAAGGCGTGTGTTCCGGCAATGAAAAAACAATCGTCAGGTGCGATTGTGATGGTTTCCTCGACCGCCGGACAACGCGGCGAGGCAAATTATTCTAACTACGCCGCTTCAAAAGGCGGACAGATATCGTTTACGAAGGCACTTGCGAGCGAACTTTGCCCAAAGATCCGAGTCAACGCCGTCGCTCCGGGCTGGATCGAGACGGCGATGGTCCGGGAGGTTTTCAACGACGAGGAATACAAGCAAAGCGTAATAAACGCGATACCTATGCAGCGAATGGCCTCGACCGACGACGTCGCACTCTCGATATGTTTTCTGCTGTCGAAATGGTCGCAACATATTACGGGCGAGATCATCAACATAAACGGCGGTGCCGTTTTGTGCGGCTAACGCGAAATATTTATGACCAAAAGATCGATCGAGACCCAAATCGTTCATGCCGGTTCCCGGCAGACTTTGCCGCAGGGACTGCCGAATTCGACACCTCTGTTTACGAGTTCGAGCTACAGTTATCCGTCGATGGCGGATGCCGAGCGGGTTTTTAGCGGCGAGATCGACGATTATATTTACTCTCGTTACGGCAATCCGACAGTGGCGGCCCTCGAACAAGCGATGCGTGTGCTTGAGGGCGGCTCGGCGGCTCGGGCGTTTTCCTCCGGTATGGCGGCCATCCACGCGGCATTGCTGATATGCGATCTCAAACCCGGTTCGATTGTTCTGGCGTCGCGTGATCTGTATGGCGCGACATACGATCTGATCGCCAAGGTTTTTGGGCCGTTTGGCGTTGAGATACAAATGGCTGATTTCAGTGATCTGGATGAATTAAAGCAGAAAGCGGATGAATTCAGGCCACGTGTTCTGATAGCCGAGATGATCTCCAATCCTTTGTTAAAAGTACTCGACGTCGCTGCGGCATCTGCGATCTCTCGCTCCGTGGATGCTAGATTTATCGTCGATAGCACATTCGCGACACCATATCTTGCACGACCACTCGAACTCGGTGCCGACATCGTCGTCCATAGTGCTACCAAATATCTCGGCGGTCACGGCGATGCGACCGGCGGCATTGTTGTCGTCTGCGATTTGGCTGATGAACCGGCGTTGACACGGACTATGAAACTCGCCGGCGGCGTCCTAAGCGTTTGGGAGGCACATCACATCTCACGCGGAATACATACGCTTGCGTTAAGACTCGACAAACAATGTGCAAATGCGGAAAGGCTGGCTGACGAGCTTTCGAAAAACAAGGCGATTGCTAAAGTGCATTATCCTAAATTCGCAAGTGACAGCGTTGCAAATTATTTGCTTAGGCATGGGCTTTACGGTGCCTTGCTGTCAATAGTGCTCAAGGACGACACACGCGAAGCGGCTTGGCGATTTATGGATTCGCTCGAATTATGCGTGCGTGCGACGACGCTGGGCGATGTGTTTACGACCGTTTCGCATTCGGCTTCGTCGTCGCACCGTGAACTTTCGGAAGAGCGTCGGAATTCCCTCGGAATCACCGAAGGGTTAGTCAGAATCTCGGTCGGAATTGAAAATGTCGAAGACATTCTGGCCGATATCGAACAGGCCCTTCGGAAATAGGAAATTGCCTGCGTAGCAGTGCGAAAAAACGCGAAAAAGAAAGCTGTCTCTTGTTTCGCGTGATTTACTGGCAAATTTTCTTATCTCTTTTGCGTCCGCCGCTATTTTAAATTACTTTTACTAAGTAATAGTGGGCGAAAACATTTATCCAGTTGTAATGAAATTTGGCGGCACGTCGGTCGGCGACGTGGCTGCTTTTGAGCGCGTTTTTCCTATTGTCTCGACGCAAATTGGCCGGCATCCGGTCGTCGTCGTTTCCGCCATGACCAAGGTCACAGATGCTCTACTCGCGGCTTTCGAAATGGCGAAAAAGGGCGAGCCAGCCGATGCCGCGGCGTCGCTTGAGCCGCATTTCGAACGCCATCGTGAGGTCACGCGGCAGTTCGATCTGCCGGAAACCAGCCCTTTTTATGTCGAGCTAGAATACGCCCGCGAAGAGCTTACTGATCTGCTCGTCCGTGTCTCCCGACGTAGCCTACCGCTTTCGATGTTAAAAGATGCGGTTGTTTCATATGGCGAGCAGCTTTCGTCGCGGCTGTTAGCCGAGGTGATGAAGTCGATAGGCATCAAAGCAAGGCAGGTCGATTCAAGAAGGCTGATCGTTACTGACGATGAATATGGTGCGGCTCAGCCAATATGGGACGAGACAGAAAAGCTGATAAAGCTCGAGTTGCAGCCGCTGATCGCAGCGGGCGAAGTGCCGATAATGGGCGGGTTTATCGCGGCAAATCGCAGCGGTGAGACAACGACCTTGGGGCGCGGCGGTTCGGATTACTCGGCGGCCCTCGTTGCGGCCGCTTTGCGCGCGTCGGAATTACAAATTTGGACGGATGTCACCGGTGTGATGACCTGCGACCCGCGTATTTGCGATTCGGCGCGGACAATTCCCGTCCTGTCTTACGAAGAGGCTGCTGAGCTCGCGTATTTCGGTGCAAAGGTTCTGCATCCTAAAACGATCAAACCGGCGGTGGATAATTCAATTCCTGTCCGCGTCTGTAACACCTTTGAAACTGATTCGGTCGGTACGATGGTGCTGGCGGATTCGCCTGAAACTGCGAACAAGATCAAATCGATCGCTTATAAAAAGAACATCACGATCTTGAGAATAACCTCGGCACGGATGCTCGGCAGCTTTGGCTTTATGAGCGCACTGTTTCAGGTTTTCGAACGTTATCGCACCGTTATCGATGTAGTTTCGACCTCCGAAGTTTCGGTTGCTCTGACGCTCGACAATGTGGATTCACTCGAACAGATCATTACGGAACTCTCGCGTCTCGGTGAGGTTGAGGTAGAGAGCGGCTACGCGGTCGTCTGCGTCGTCGGCGAAGGCCTGCGCGAAGGCATCGGCCTCGCGTCAAAAGTATTCTCTACGGTCGATGACATCAATATCGCACTCGTCTCGCACGGAGCTTCGAGCGTAAATCTGACGTTTGTGGTCAAAGAAGAATTTGTCGCGGACGTGATCAAGCGGCTCCACAAAGAACTCTTCTAAGAAATGAAACCACAGATGGATACAGATACACACAGATAAGCTCAGCAGCAAGCATTTGTGTTCATCTGTATTTATCTGTGGTTAAATTGCCGTAATGAACCTTTTCGAACTAACAAAGCAATTGATGTCGATTCCGTCTGTCTCCGGTGACGAGGAAGCGGTCGGGTTTTATTTGCGTGACTATTTGGAGTCGCTTGGTTGGTCGGTCGAGCTGCAAGCTGTATCTGAAAACCAGAACAATGTGATCGCGTATCTCAATGAGACGCCGCGGATTTGGCTTTCGACGCATATGGACACCGTGCCGCCGTTTATTGCACCGACGGAGGATGATGAGAAAATATATGGGCGCGGTTCATGCGATGCGAAAGGGATAATTGCTGCTCAGATAATTGCAGCAGAGGAGTTGAGGAGGGAAGGAGTAGAGGATATAGGGCTTCTCTATACTGTCGAGGAAGAAAGGGCTTCGACCGGGGCGAAGGTCGCGAATAATCATCCGATCGCCGCGAAGTGCGAGTATCTTATCAATGGCGAGCCGACGGATAACGACCTTGCCATTGGTTCTAAGGGAGCGTTTCGGGCGAAGATCAAGACCAAGGGCAA
>JAYVOS010000423.1:0-13091 GCA_043757775.1 Chloracidobacterium sp.
CAAAAGCGACAAAACGTCGCAGTTTATTAAACGAAAAAGAATCTACAGATCTGAAAGCCGTTTTTGGAACAGGCGACTCGGCAACTACGGCGGAAAAAATGTATTTCCCAACCGAGCCGGGTGTTGCAGTCGCGGCATGGCGTGTACTGATATGGCAGCCGGTCAATGCGTATTACGTCATCGTTGACGCAAAAACCGGCACGATGCTGTGGCGTAAAAACATTACCGAGGACCAGACACAATCGGCGACATACAGTGTATATGCCAACCCGAACGCGATGGTCAATGTTGCTGATAATCCGTTTCCGATGACGCCCGGGCCGACCTCGCCAAACGGAGTTCAGGGGGTCGCGATAGGGCGAACATCAATTTCACGTATCGGCAACGAGGCTCCTTACACTTTTAATAACCAAGGCTGGATCCCAGACGGCGTGACGATCACGGACGGAAACGCTATTCAGGCGGGGCTCGACCGAGACGGAACCGATGGCGTCGATACAAACAGCGAAGCCGTCGGAGCAGGGCGAAATTTTACATTTGCTTATAACCCTTTTGATCCAAACACGAATACGGGCGATGCACCTGTTCCCGGCGTGCAGACATATCCGGGCAGCGCGTTTCAACAGGGAACGATCACGCAGATGTTTTATATCTGTAACTGGTTTCACGATGAGACTTACCAGTTAGGTTTTACCGAAGCGGCGAAGAATTTTCAAAACACTAATTTTACGGGTCAAGGGCTTGGCGGTGATCGTGTAAGAGGCGAGGGACAGGATAGTTCGGGTACGAATAACGCCAATTTTTCTACACCGGCGGACGGCGGACGCGGACGTATGCAGATGTATATATGGACAGCTCCTAATCCTGATATTGACGGTAATCTCGATGCCGATGTGGTCATTCACGAACACACTCACGGGCTTTCTAATCGTCTGCACGGCAATGGCAGCGGGCTTTCGCTCGATATTGCACGCGGCATGGGCGAAGGTTGGTCAGATTTCTACGGCCACGCTCTACTGAGTGAGCCGACCGATCCGATAAATGCGATCTATACGACAGGTGCATACGACACATATCAGTTTTCGACGGTCGGGCTCAACAATTACTATTACGGCATCCGGCGCTTTCCAAAAGCCGTGATGGCTTTCACCGGCGGGCCGCTAAACCGGCCGCACAACCCGCTGACATTTAAGGATATCGATTCGACGCAGATGGATCTGTCGGACGGTGCTTTTGCCCCACGATTTACCGGAACGGCTGATCAGGTTCACAATATCGGCGAGGTATGGAGCATCGCTCTGTGGGAAATACGTGCACGGATGATAACCCGTTTGGGGTGGGCAGTCGGCAATCGACGCGTGCTCCAATTCGTTACAGACGGGATGAAGCTCGCACCGATCGGCCCGACTCCTCTGACTGAGCGTGATGCGATGGTTGCAGCAGCTCTCGCGAGCGGCACGGCGGCTGATGTTCAGGATATCTGGGCGGGATTTGCTTTGCGCGGCATGGGGGCGAGTGCGAGCATTCAGGCACTTGGCGGCGTCAGCACGGGCGGGCTGGGGACTGTTCGCGTGACTGAGGCATTTGACCTGCCAAATCTGTATCAGGCACCAAATATCAGCTTTACAGACTTCTCAGGAAACAATAACGGCGTTGCCGAGCCGGGCGAACTGCTCTCGCTGACGATACCTCTGACAAATTCGACCGGAATTACGGCCACTGGAACAACCCTGCAGATCGCGGGTGGAAATTCGGCAACTTACGGCACTATCAATCACGCGGCAACGCTGAGTAAACAATTTAATTTCACAGTACCAATAAGCACACCGTGCGGCAGCGTCATTACGCTGACACTAAACGCGAACAGCAGCCTAGGGGCGACAAGCTTTACGCGAACGATCGTAGTTGGATCTCCTGTAACAACATTTACCGAAAACATAGATGGCGTAACGGCTCCGGCTACGCCTGCGGGATGGTCAGTAACATCGACTCTTGCGACGATGACTTTCGTTTCGACAACCGTTACTCCTGACAGCGGAGCTAACTCGATGTTTGCAGCCGACCCTACTGCTACGGGTGGTTCCACCGAATTTACATCGCCGCTGATCCCGGTTTCTGCTCAAGCGGCGAATGTCACATTTCGCCACAAGTACAACTCCGAAGCGGGATGGGACGGCGGCGTGCTTGAGATCAGCATCGCTGGCGGCGCATTTCAAGACATCATCGCCGCAGGCGGAACATTTGTACAAAACGGCTATAACGGCTTTATGCCCACCTCAACAGGCAATCCGATCGGAAATCGCAGCGGCTGGACTGGGGATTCGGGAGGGTATATAACGACGATCGTTCGAATGCCCGCTGCCGCCGCAGGGCAAAATATACAACTCCGTTGGCGGTTTGGGGCGGACAGCAACACGGCACCTGTGAATGGCGGCTGGAATGTCGATACTATTAGTTTCGCGGGGAATTATTCATGCTCGGCGGTTCCGACCGCTGCGGGCGTAACGGTTTCAGGCAGGGTTTTGACATACACAGGACGCGGCCTGCGTAACGCGAGGGTTACGATCACAGATCCAGACGGCAACACGCAAACAACCTCGACCGGAGTGTTTGGCTCGTACAATTTCGACGATGTTGAAACAGGAAAGAGCTACATTATCCGGGTGTTTTCCAGACGTTTTAGCTTTGCCCCTAAAGTCATACAAGTGACCGATAATGTCTCAAACCTGGATCTTGTATCTGAATAATAGCCTTGATGTAAACGGCCTGTGGTAGTAATTAATTACTTCGTTTATAGTTCTAAGAAAAAGACTAACCATTTTTACACATGATGTGTATAATAGTAATTGTCACTTAAATTTTTGTTCATTTTACAAATATGGCAAAGGGAATGTTTCCGGCCATTTACACGTTCTGGTGTGTTTACCCTTAAAAAACACATAAGGTATTTTTTTACAATTTCCAGGAGGATCCAGATGATCGGTAAGACAAAGTCAGAGACACGACGGGGCATAATTTTGACCCTTGTTATATTAGGATTAATTACAGTGCTGGCGATATTGCCATATCAATTCGGCACAAAAGCCGGTAGTAAGGGTCTGGTTCAAAAGACCGTCAGTGAAGAAGATGCTTATCCGAATTATGATATTCGCGAAGACAAAGAAGCAGCGGAGTCGCTGGTAAGATATCGGCAGGCTGCGGGAAAAGACGCGTCATTTGCCGCTGACGCCCGTGATGCGTTTGTCCGTGGGGAAAATGCACTCCAAAAGTCTGTACCTACTCTAAAAGTTGAATATAATACCGATCTTCGCATTCCGGAAGTAATAGGCCCCGACGCTATGCTGCGACGAGCATTTCTGACCGCAGCAACCACACCCGCTGGATCAAAACATTCGGGAGTTTTGATCAATTTCCTGAAACAGAACACTTCGTTAATTGGTGCCTCGACCGAACAGATCGACGGGATGAACGTCTTTGCCGACTACACCAACCCCGATGGCAACCTATCATTTGTAGAACTCGAACAGAATATCAACGGAATCCCAGTCTTTCGGGGCGGCGTCAAGGCCGGCTTTTCCAGGGATGGTTCATTGATCCGAGTCATCAATAATTTTGCTCCGGGACTTGATTACAATAGTGTGCCGACCAGCTTTGGCGACCCTGCGACGGCTGTAACAGCAGCAGCAGGCTTTATCGGCCACAAACTAACTCAGGCTGATCAGTCAGCTAATGAAAAAGTTTCTACCGACATTAAGGCCGTATTTGGACAAGGCGGTGAAGCCACTACCGCTGAAAAAATGTATTTTCCGACCGAGCCGGGCGTGGCTCGTGCGGCTTGGCGCGTCTTGATTTGGCAGCCTGTAAATGCCTATTACGTTATAGTCGATGCCGAAACCGGCACGATGCTGTGGCGCAAAAATATTTCTAACGACCAGACGGCGGCGGCCACTTATAACGTTTACTCGACGACGACCAACCTAGGTCAGGCTCTGGACAGCCCGTCGCCTTTCAACCCCGGCCCGTTGGATCCGACAACCAGCCCTCAAGCAGGAGCAGTTTCGCGAACGAATGTAACCCTGATCGGTAACGAAGCGGCTCAAGGGTTGTCGTTCAATAATAACGGCTGGATCACTGACGGCACGAACGGCACGGATGGTAATACATCGGGTAATGCACTGATCGCCGGACTTGATATTGACGGCGTTAATGGCGTGGATGCCCCGCAAAACGGCACTGGACGCGTCTTTAATTTCGCTTATATTCCGAGCTTTATTGCTGGCGGAGTACCGCCTCCGACGGGCACTGAGGGAGGCGAAGCTCTTACGCTGCCTGCCTATCGCTCGGGTGTCGTGACCAATCTCTTCTACTTAAACAACCGTTATCACGATGCTCTCTACAAAGTTGGCTTTACGGAACTGGCTCGCAATTTCCAATTGAGCAATTTTGCCCGCGGCGGTAATGAAAATGATCGGGTTTCCGCCGAAGCACAAGATTCGTCGGGTACCAATAACGCAAACTTTGCGACACCTGCAGACGGCACTTTTGGTAGAATGCAGATGTTTGTATTTACAAACGGCACAGCTCCCGCTCGCGACGGATCGCTTGATTCTAATATTGTTTGGCACGAGCATACACACGGCCTTTCCAATCGTTTGATCGGCAACGGAAGCGGATTGACATCAACCCGTTCCGGGGGCATCGGCGAAGGCTGGTCCGACCTTTACCCATTTCTTCTCGGATCCAAAACGACTGATCCAGTCAATGGCGTTTACGTTACCGGCGGTTATGCAACTTACAAATGCTGCGGAGCAACCACATTTACACAAAACTCCTATTACGGTATTCGCCGACTCCCATATGCTCCCATCGGATTTACGGGAGGTCCGAGTAATCGCCCTTTTAATCCGTTGACTTTTTCGGATCTAAATACTGTTACGGCAACTGATGGCGCGTTTCCATGTAGTACATTGATCAACTGTGCGGGTAGCGCCACTGAAGTTCACAATGCCGGCGAAATATGGGCAGTTACCGGTATCGAAGTTTGGGCACGTTTTGTGACGCGTCTCGGTCATGATGCCGGCACGTTGAAAACGATGCAGCTTTATACGGACGGCATGAAATTGTCACCGCTTAATCCAAACTTTATTCAGTCGCGGGATGCTATCATCGCCGCGGCGGCGGCGAGCCCCTTTGCACCCGAAGCGGCGTCTGACACGGCCGATGTTCGCGAAGGTTTCCGCCTTCGCGGGATGGGATTCGGGGCTACCGATAATGGAACAACAGCCGGTGAATCTTTTGCCCAGGCGAGTATTGCCCCCGGTTCACCAACCGTAACTTCCGGCAACAACCTGCTTGAGCCGAATGAATGCAATACCTTAAATTTTCCGCTTTCTAACAACGCGGCAGTGGATGCCACAGGAATTACCGCTGTCCTTTCATCGACGACACCCGGGATTACCGTGACGCAGCCAAATTCCGCATATCCGAACATAGTTGCGGGCGGCGGACCAACGAACAACACGACGCCTTATCGGGTTTCAGTCGCCAACACAGTCGCATGCTTTACACAGGCCAATTTCACCCTCACTGTTACCTATACAGGCGGCGGTGGCGGTTCCCCCGCGATATTCACTTTCGCACTGCCGGTCGGCTTACAGGGTTTGGACTATGCGTTCACGTCAGGAGCAGCCACAATTCCCGCGGGCGGGGTTCTCGCTGCTGGCAGTCAAGCAGATGATGCCGCAGTTCCAATAACTTTGCCTGCAGGTTGGTCATCGACCGTTTATGGAACAGCTGTAACTTCGCTTAGTGCCAATACAAATGGCTCGATGACCATTAATGCCGCATCCCCGACGACGTTTACCAACACCGCTCTTCCGGGTACGACGTTTGGTGCAACTCCGACACTGTTCCCATATTGGGACGATCTTATTATGACAACAGCGGCCACGACAAATGGCGGCATCTACGTCAATACAATCGGTGTTGCCCCGACTCGTCAATTTTATGTTGAATGGCGAGCTCGTCATTTTAGCGAGACAGTTGTCGGAATATCAACAAACTTTGCAATCCTCCTTACGGAAGGCTCGGATGTAGTCAGGTACATTTATACCTCGACCGGAATCGGTGCCCAGCTTAACGGTTCAAGTGCAACCGTGGGTGTGCAGGCTGCTGCCACGGGAACGCAATTCACGCAGTTTTCGTTTAATACAGCGAGCCTGTCTGCTGGACTGCAACTTACGGCCCAGCGTCCGGCAGGACAATGTACTGCCGGCACGGGTACGTGCGCGACAGCTGCCCACGTGACTGTTTCGGGTCGCGTACTGAACTCAGAGGGACGCGGAGTCCGCTATGCAAGGGTCGCGATCACTGATAACAGCGGCAATGCACGTATTATCAATACGGGTCCATACGGCTATTACCATTTCGACGATGTCGAATCGGGACAGAGCTATGTGATATCGGTAATGTCGAGACGATATAGCTATTTGCCTCGGCTATTGCAGGTAACTGATAACATCTCGGATGTGGATTTTGTCCCGGGACAATGATCTATTGATGAATGTCAGTATATTTAAGGCGGCCGCGGGGCCGCCTTTTTTATTGGCTTTGAGACAATAGATGTTATTGACTTTTTACGGTGCGAGAATCTATCCTTTTAATGAGACATTTACCAGACCTTAGGGCGTGTAGGTTCGTCAAAATAGAACATTGGAGCATTACGTTATGAAGTTCCCCAACCGCAGCAAAACGGGACTCAAGCTTACGATCATCGGTGCATCTGCATTGTTTGCAGCATTGTTTTTTGTTTTCGATTATATTCAGAAGGTAGAGGCATATTCAGGCGGGCCGCCGCCCTCATACTCAGGTGCACCGGGGGAAGTTAATTGTACTGAGTGTCATTTCAGTTTTCCGGTAAATAGCGGTACCGGTAGTGTCCAGATAACCGGCGTTCCTCACGACTATATACCCGGCCGTCAATATCAAGTTACTGTCAAAACGAGTCAGGAAAACGCTGTGTATTGGGGATTTGAAATGACCTCGATCGATAGGCTGGGTCAGCAGGCTGGAACATTCAGCTTTCCGATCATCGCAACGCCCGTCATGCAGATCGAGACGGGTATCGTTGGCGGTAATTCGAGGGACTATATTGAGCAGACGGGCAACGGGTTGTTTACAAATGGTGTATTTGATTCGAATAGTTGGATATTTACCTGGACAGCTCCAGCACAAAGGATCGGTAAAATAGGATTTTACGCAGCCGGAAACGGCGCCGACGGTACTGGCGGCCCGGGCAACGACTACATCTACACGACATCGAGAGCATCTCTTTCGGGAACCGCAACCTCAAATTTTGACGGAGATGTCTCCAGCGATCTTGCAGTTTTTCGTCCGGCAACGGGTCAATGGACCAGTCACAGCGTCCTTAATAATAGTAATCAGACGTTCGTGCTAGGCGGGCGCGGTGACAAGATCGTTCCCGGCGATTATGACGGCGACGGCAAGACCGATTTTGCTGTGTATCGTCCCTCGACCAGCACATGGATGATCCAGCGCAGCACGCTGGGCTATATTCAGACCCAATTTGGAAATGTTGGTGACCAACCCGTTCCCGGTGACTATGACGGTGACGGCAAAACAGATCTGGCTGTTTTCCGTCCGTCTAATAGCACATGGTATCTCAGCCAGACTACAGCCGGAGCCGCGTCTTATGTATGGGGACAATCGGGAGACAAACTCACACCCGGCGATTACGACGGCGATGGCAAAACAGACAGCGCCGTTTTCAGGCCTTCGAATGGAACCTGGTATCTGCGGCGCAGCACAGCAGGCAATACACAAATACAATACGGAGCAAGCGTTGACAAACCTGTGCCGGCAGACTACGACGGCGATGGTAAAACTGACCTCGCCTATTTCCACCCAGCAAACGGCAGTTGGAACCTTAACAGATCAACAGACGGCATCACGAGCATAATTCCACTTGGCAGCTCCGCAACGAACATTCTCGTTCCGGGCGATTATGACGGTGACGGCAAGGCCGATATTGCGTGGTATGTTCCGGCCATTGCAGGTAGTATGTGGAACATTCGTCAAAGCTCGACCGGCCTGATCTTTACTACGACGTTCGGGCTTACACGTGACACACCGGTTCCGACCGCTTATATTCCTCAATAAAAAATGTGCGTCAGGATTTTACACCTGACGCACATCCGGAAGAAACAAGTTAAACGGAAAGCTTATGGCTTGTCCGGCGTCTTGGATGTTTCGGGCCTCGATAGCATCGGTGCCTGAAGTATGATCGGTTGGTTAGGTGTCTCGACCACAGGTGACGAGTTTGACTGCGGATTGCCCATCGGGACAGGCTGCAGAATAGTTGCCGGACGCGGTGCGGTGCCGTTTTGCGGCGCTGCAGCATAATCCGGACGGCTTATCCTAGGCGTAATAAAGAAGAGTATCTCATTTGTATTACGCGAAACGCCCTTTCGTTTAAAGAGGTTACCAAGCAGCGGAATGCTCGCAAGTCCCGGAGTACGGTCCTGGCTCTCACGCTCATCGTCAAACAACACACCGCCGACAACCGTCGTTCCGCCATCCGGGACAATTACCTGTGTGGTCATGCTCTGTGAATTGATCGCAGGCGGGGCTCCGCCAACAATCGTGGCCGTCGAGCTGTTTTCCGCAACGACAGTCAAAATAACTGTACCTTGGTCTGTTATCTGCGGCGTGATCGAAAGTCTCAGGGGCACGTCAATATAGGTTGTCGTAGCGATTACCGTCGCTCCTGTGCTGCCGGGCTGAACCGTGGTGATCGGGATCTTTGTACCGCTCTTGATCTCGGCGGTCCGATTATTAAGTGCGGTCACACGCGGAGTTGCTATTACCTTTGCCTGGCCTTTCTGTTCGCCTGCCGTGATCAGGGCACTGATCTGTGCGGTGCCGAAAATGCCGGTGGTCAGACCTATCACCGTGTTTGCAAGCTGTGAACGGAGAGTACCATTAGGATTTCCGCCCGGTATGTTTGCCGGTGCCCCCGCAACAGGTAGCGTACCGCCCTGAGCGCCGCTGCCGCGGCCGCCGAGAACCAACCCGGCAAGCTGAACACCTATATCGCGGCTAAAGTTTCGCGAAGCTACGACAATGCGTGCCTCGATCTCAACCTGCGGTTCCGGCTGATCCAGAATAGATACAAGCTGCTTGATCGCGGCGATGTTTGATGCCACATCGGTGATGATTAACGAGTTGCTCCTCGAGTCGATCTCGATCGAACCGCGTCGCGAGAGACGCCGTTTGATGATCGGCAAGAGGCCGTCACCACCTGACGATGCTCCACCGCCACCGCTGGACGGGCCGCCCGAACCACCTGATACAGTGCCTGCGGTCGTGCCGCCTGCTGACGCTCCACCGCCGCCGGTCGCGTAGTTAAGCCGAATGAGTTCGGTAAAGAGCGGCGAAGTGTCGAGCTGATTATTTTGCTTGGCGCTATAAAGTTCGCCCTCGGCTGCAAGCGTCTTATTGTCGGCGATGCGTAAAATGTTGCCATTTACCTGAACGCCGAGTTCCTGTGCCTGCAGCACCGAATCGAGGGCGACGTTCCATGGAACATCATTTACCTTGACCGTCACCGGCACATCTTTGACCGATTTATCGATGACAAAATTGATGCCGTATTGATCGGTGATGTATGAAAGTATGTCGCGAATATCGGCATTCACTACATTAAGATTGATGGGTTCGCCGCGAAAGCCCGGCTCGCCGTAAAATTTACCCTGCAATTGGGGTTCGACTTTCTGAGCAGCAACTAAAAAAGCAAGGCTGCTGACAATTGCTAACGCGATGATGGCTTTTTTTGCCGCTTCGCTAATTTTGAAAAGAGACTTCATGTTTCCTCCGTGACTAAATCGATCGTTTCCTTTATTAAAAAGGTCGGATCATGCAGGCCAATTATTTATGGCCGGTATTTTTTGCAACCTTGGCAGTTTTTTTTGCGGGTTTCTTGGACTTGTCCTTGTCGGACGACTCCGGCTGGTTGTTCATCTCATCCAAGGGCGAGAGAAACGGGTTTGACGCGGGTTTTGCGACATTTGCGGCAGGTTTAACGGGCTGTTGGTTTTGGGCAACCTCGACCCTCGTTTCGGCGGGCTGTGCAGTGGCAGTGCCCTCTACCTGATTTTTCATTGTGTATTGACGCAGAGGTTTGTTTTCGACCGAGGCGACGAATTTACCCTCGCTGGTCTTGGTAACCCTGCGGAATACGAGGCGGTTCTCTTCGACTGCAACGAGCTGACCGTCAAAGAATTTTTCGCCAGGATATATTGTGTAAGAAAGCTTGATCGGCGTAGCTTCGACCATTGCTGCCCAGCCTCTCGGCGTTTTGAAGATACCCGTAACGGCCATTTCATTGAGCGTCAAGACGCTTGTGACTTTAGGTATCGTCGTGCCATTGGCAGCGGCGGTCTCGCGGATGCGTTTGTAGTAGTCGATACGTGCTTCGATCGCTGGTGGGCCGTAGTTCACCTGAGCTGCCGGGCCGGTGAGGCCTCCAGCTTTGGCGGTTTTTGCACTGCCGGCCTGAGCAGTCGGCTTTTCTTTTTTGTAGCTCGGCTTTGCGAAAGGGTCACGTTGTGCGTTGACCGTTGCGAACATTCCACAGATCAGTAATAGGCCGGCAGCTGCCGCACTTATGCTGAGATTTCGAAGTATTTTCGATGTATTGATCATGGCTTTTCTCTCGTATAACATTGGTCGAATAGCGGTGGGTGGTTATTTAGCTGGCGGAGCGGCGGGTGCAGGAGCGGCTCCAGGAGCAGGTGCTGCACCTGCAGGCGGTGCTCCGGGTGTTCCGGGCTGCGCTTTTGCATTAAGATCCGTCGGAGCGGCATAGTATGCCGTCAATAAAAACTGTGCGTGGATAGTTCTGGTGTCGGTCTGCTTATCCAGCTGGTTGATCTTAAAATCCGTGACCGAGACGATACGAGGCAATTTTGCCATTGCTTCAAAGAACGCACGCAGACTGTTGAAATTACTGTCCACCTCGACCTCGACCGGCTTGGCCATTATCTGATCCTGCGTCGTATCTTCACGCGGTGCGAACCGCATCACGATCAGCTTGCTGCCATTTGCAGTATCCTGCAATCCCTGTAGGACGTTAGTGATCTCACGCTGTTCGGGCAATAGGACCTTGAGTTCCTCATATTCCTGAGCCTTGCTGGTGTAGAGAGCGCGAAACTCGTTGATACGCTGAGTGGCAACACGAGCCGTCTCATTCTTAGCCTGCAGCTGCGAGACCTGGTCGTTTAATACCGTGATCTCTGCACGGGTTTCACTTGTCACGAAATACCAGACTCCGCCGTAAATCAGTGCTGCGAGACCGACGAGCATCATCAGGTGAAAGTGCCACTTTAGATTTTTGATTTTCTCTAACATTGTAGTTTCCTTCTTAGTGTCTTTGGTCGATCAGTTATTTCTTTGCTACCTGAACTGGCTGAGCCGGAGCGGTTGCCGGTGCCGAAGCTGTCGTCGGGTTACCGTTGTCTGCACCGGGTGCTTTAGATGGTGTGTATGAACATTTGATCGTAAAATTGACGATCGATAATTTTGGTGTTTCGCCCTCGGTACTGACCTTTTGCGGAGCGTTTTGATTAGCTATCTCTGCCCTGGTTGTTTCTATGCTCAGGTTAGAGAATAATCCGTTAGAAAATTCGAGGCTGCGGCCAAATTGCGTGACCTGAGCTTCGTCGGGCGAATTGCCTTTCAACACGATGCCGTCGCCGGTCTGCTCGATATTTTCGAGATACAGTCCGGGAACCATCATAATGCGTTCACGCATCGCGTCGAGCACAGCACTCGGACCTGCCTGCGAAGAGCGAAGCTTTTTGATAGCGTCGATGCGAGTATCGATATTCGCAATCTTGCCTTCAAGCTCTTTCTGTTCGTTCATCACTATCTCGAGTTCGGCAGCGATCTGCTTTTGCTCATCGAGTTGATGCTCGGCTGCGGTCTTAGCCATTTGAGTGCTGATAACATCCCAGCCGACCACTGTCGCCAGCAAAACTGCTATCGCTACAGACATCAGGATCAGACGCGAAGCCGGACTCGAAACCTTGCGATCGACTGCGGCGACTGTACCGCCCTGTCTTTCAGTAACTGAATTGAGTAGATTGATCTTGATCATCTTATTACACTCCCCTCATAGCTAATCCGACGGCTACTGCCATTTCCGGTATTATCTCGCTGAGATAGTCGGGGTCGAATTTTTTTGTATCTACCTTAATATTGCGAAACGGATCGAGGATCTCGACCGGCAGTTCGAGCCGCTGCGAGAGTTCCTGCGAAAGCCCGACGAGCTTAGAACCGCCGCCGGAGATAAGTATTTTCTGCACAACTGTCTCGTTGTCTTCGGTCGTTGCTCGATAAAAATCAAATGTTTTCTGTATTTCCATCGCGACGATCTCGGTAACGTTATTCATCAAAGGCTCGATAGATTTTTCTTCGAGGCCATCGACTGCTTCGGCGACACCGCGTTTGACGGCTTCGGCCTGCTGAAAGTTAAGCCCGAGGCTTCGCTGCAATACGTCTGTAAACTGGCTGCCGCCGACCGTGATGTCGCGGGTAAACAGCGAACGCGTTCCTTTAACGATATTGACGTTCATCGTCGAGGCTCCGATATTAAGGAGCGTGACGACATCATCCTCTGTCGGGTTGTAATTAACTTCGTAGCAGTTTTGCAATGCAAATGTATCGACGTCGATGACGACCGGTGTTTTGCCTGCCAGCTGAATAGCTTGTTTGATATTGTCGATACGCTCGCGTTTGCAAGCTGCGATCAACACGTGGGTCGAATCTTCAGTTTCGCCCGTGACCTGATAGTCGAGGCTGACATCGGCGAGATCATAAGGAATATGTTCTTCGGCGTGCCAATCTATCGACTCCTCGAGTTCCTCACGGCTCATGTGCGGCAGAACGATGTTCTTTAATATGACCGAGTGTCCGCTTACGCCGGTGACGACGTTGTTAGCGGTTACCTGATGATTTGCACAGACGCTCTGGATGACGTCAGATACGACGTTGAGCTCCATTATCTGTCCATC
>JAYVOS010000424.1:0-3495 GCA_043757775.1 Chloracidobacterium sp.
GTCATTTTGACGATAAAACATCTGTCCGCAGATAGTTGGACTATCGACCGTCGGGATGAGATCTCCGGCACATCAACCAAAACGAATCCAAATTTTGCAGGGATAAAGTTTGACGGAGCAAAATTGATATTTCGCAATGATCGCGGAGATGTCGAATATGAGGTCGGGGCAACTCTCGACGAAAATGGCTCACAATTATCACTCACCTACACGCCCATACCATTTGCAACACCCCAACAAGCCGCCCATTGGGCCGGATACGGATACGGTCCGCCAAAACAATACACGGACGTTTACAAGCGTCTTTAACATCATTCTGGTACATACGGCGGGAGTTGCTCGGCGAGGCGGGCGGCGAGGTGATCAGCCGTTCTGACAGCCATTTTAGATATGAACCAACGCGTCGGACACGCGGTTGATAGTGCTGACTTTTGTTGGGTCAAACATACTTAGTTCCCAGTTGTTTTGAAGATTCAGCCAAAATGTTGGGCTTGCTCCCAACGCTCTAGAGAGTTTCCAAGCCATCTCGACACTTATGCCGCGTTTGCCGCGACAGATCTCATTTATTGTTTTTGGCAATACGCCGATATGCTCCGCAAGTGCTGACTGGCTCATACCGATCTCTTCGAGTTCGTCCTGCAAAACAAGGCCGGGATGGATCGGCGTAATGTGATCTTCAAATATACTCATAATTTACCTCGCCAAACTCAGTGATAATCAACAATCTCAACGTCCGTTGCATCTTTTCCGGACCAAATAAAACAAATTCGATGCTGGTCATTTATTCTGATGCTGTGCTGCCCTATCCTGTCGCCCTTTAATGCTTCGAGCCGATTGCCCCGAAGTTCGAGCAGATCATTCAAATTGGTTGCAGCACCAAGGATTGCAAGCTTGATCTGCACCTTCTGCTGCAACTGAGCAGGCAATATTTTTTGAGTTCGTTTTGAAAAACGACCATAATTTATTTCTTCGGTGATCTTGTCTTTGAAATTTCGGATCGCCATTTTGTATACCACTATACCACGAGATGGGCTGAATTTTAAAGCATCCGTTATTCCGGCACGAATGGCGGGAGTTGTTCTGCTAGACGGGCGGCGAGGTCGCTGGCGGCGGTAAGGGATGCGGATTCGTCGGAGCCGACGCTGGTCATGACGCGGACGATCGAGCCGTCGCTGCGGCGGCGGGTGACGCTGTCGAGGACGGTGTTGATCTTGTCGCGAAACTCGCTTGGCTCGGTGTGGCCGCGGCCTTGGTACCAGTAGATCATCACCTCTTTGTAAATGCCGTTTTCGATGATGTAGCGGTTGGCGGTGAATGTGCGGCCATCGGCGGTCGTGATGTCGATGGTCTGCGGGTCGCGCATTTCCCAACCGGCTCCGGGTAGGCAGTTTTGCGGGCTGTGATACGTCGCTCCGGTCCGCTGCGAGGCATAATAACCGACGTAAATATTGGCAATGCGACCGTCGGGTGCGGTGTATTCGCGCATCGTGTAGTCGGTCGTCCGCAGCACGCTCTCGACGCCCTTATCAAATTTGATCTCGCTTCCCCGCTGTTTCCATTGGCCAAGCTGTGCTGAAAGTTCGGATAGAGGTTTTCTAAAGACCTCGACCTCGCCGCGAGTAACAAACCAGTTGATAAACAGGCCGCTGAGAAACAGAATGGCGATCAAGGGCAAGACAGCGGCAGTTGCAGTGGCGGGAGCAGTTGGAGCGGCAGGTTTCGATCTTGTTTTAGAACCTTTGAAAATGCCTTTTAAGATGAAATTGACGCCGATCAGCAATGAGAGTGCGACGAGATAAACGAGCCAGCCTGAGACGTCGTGGACTGTGCTCCCGGTCGCCTGTTTGCCGTAATAATAGGTCATCACGCCAGTCGCGGTGACTCGGGCGGCGTTTGTCAGCACCGCGATCGGTATCGCTGTGAGCATTAGAATAACGGCTCGCCAAAAGTCAGATTTCGAGAAATTTGCAATGCGTCCGTGGTCGTCACGCCGTGTGAAATACGCTAGGATCAACGCTAATGTGACGAGCGTCATCAGGCTGCGAATGCCGCTGCAAGCCTCGACGACCTCGAGCGAGATAGTCTGCGTCGAGCCTTTGGGCAGAATGTCGATGACATTGCCCTTGCGAAGAGTGGGTACGCTAAACACGCGAATGCCCCACACCGCCATCTGTGAAGCCCATATTTGCAGCGGAAAAGCGATGCGGTTAAAGATGATCTGTGGAATCGGAATAGCAAAGAGCAGTAATGCTAACGGCACGGCAAGCAGATTTAAGATACGCGTCCCGAAAAAATAAACGACGATACCGCCGAGCATCACCAGCATCGACATTCGTTGAGTGAATAATTCCGCTCCGAGTGTTCCGGCGAACAGCATTAATATCGACAGTAAAATCGTCGCTAGGCCAAGCCATTTTGCCGGATCTGTGATCGACTTTATTAATCCGTCCCACTCACGCCAAATGATCAATGCAATGACGAAAGGCACGAGCAAACCGTGCGAATAATTTTCGTCCGTCCACCAATCCACGCCGAGCTTGCTAATCACCGTCGCATACAAAAAGATAAATGCCGCCGCGATGACGGCTGCTTTTATCAGAGAGTTTGACGATTTTTCAGTGGTTTCGCTCATCGGGTCAAGGAGCTTAAAACGACGAATGCGGCCGGAATTCCGTCAATTAGTACGGCTTGCGATGAGATCGGCGATCGCCCGCAAGAGGCTCGTGTCTTTGTCGATGGTCGCGAGTGCATTGCAAGCCTCATCGCGGATCGTGTCGGCCATTTTACGCGTCTCGTCGATGCCGAAATGTCCGGGATAAGTCGCTTTTTCCGCCGCGACGTCCTTGCCCGCGGTCTTGCCGAGCGTTTCAGTTTCGCCTGTAACGTCGAGCAGATCGTCAGTTATTTGAAACAATAATCCGATCCTCGACGCATATTTTTCGATCGCCGCAAGCTCTGTTTCCGTCGCCCCGCCTATCAACGCACCCGCCTTTGCCGATGCGGAAATTAATGCACCCGTCTTTCGTGAGTGAATATTTTCGATCTCGCCGATTGAGATCGTACGGCCCTCGGCCTCAAGATCGAGCTGCTGTCCGGCAACCATACCGCTAGGCGTGCCCGAAGCGGTAGCGACTTCGGCGACGAGTTGTAGCCGGATGTTAGGCGATAAATTTTCGTCCTCCGCGACCACTTTGAACGCCATCACCTGTAGAGCGTCACCCGCAAGTATCGCTGTTGCCTCGTCAAATTTTTTGTGACACGTCGCCCGCCCGCGACGCAGATCGTCATCGTCCATCGCTGGCAGATCGTCGTGGATCAGCGAGAATGTATGGATCATTTCGATTGCAGCCGCGGTGCTTGAAAGCAATTTGCTGTCGGCTCCAAACGTCTCTCCTACGGCATATAATATCGTTGGACGTATGCGTTTTGCTCCGCCAAACAGGCTCCAGCGTATCGCTTCGTGCAGACGTGTCGGCTCGATATCCGCCGCCGGAA
>JAYVOS010000425.1:0-3488 GCA_043757775.1 Chloracidobacterium sp.
CGCACAACCGCCGGTTCGTCACCACGCAATAACAAGGCCGTAAATCCGTCATTATTAGAGCTTATAAGCAGCGAATCGCTGTCCCCGTTTCGTTCGATCAGCCAGTTTGCCTCGCCGACGGCTCGAGGCAATATCAGCCCGGCTTTCCAGCCCATCGCTTCGAAAAGCGTCTCGTATTCGTCAATAACGGCGAGTTTTACAGCGGTCACAAAATACCTCGACCGCCCATTTTTATCTGGCGAGATCTTTTGCATCGACAGGCGGAGTTCGCTTGCCGGAGCCCCAAAGTTTTGTTCAGCTTTCCAGTCCAAAACCTCTTCGGCTTCGTTCTTCGACGCAGGTTCGCTTTCGAGTGCGAGTATCGCCGTTCGAGCGGTGTTACTCGGCAAAGCGATCGACCATTTTTTTTGATTTAATAGCCCCGCCACCTCAACAACCTCGCGAACACAAGCAGCAAATTCGTGAGGAGCCGCGATATTGATATAAAGGAAACTCGGCTCGACTACGCCCGGCGACAGATCTACAGTAGCAGCCTGCTTGATCGAAAAACGGTTGAGCCCGCCCTGCAGAGCGACAGCCGAAATGCTTGTTTTTTCGATACCTAGAGCGGCATTTGGAAAACGCGGCTGGGTTATTGATGAGAACATACTTTAGTATTTGCTGTAAGGTTCGCCGTTGCTGTCGGTGCCGTCAGCACTGCTCTTTACGTCTTTTAATCCTTGTCCGGCTTCCTGTGAATTGATGTCGTCACCCTGTATCTCGGTCCACTCAGCTTTTTCAAGGATCGGATCGATTGGCTTTTCACGGAGATATTTTGCCTCGACGAGTCCGTCTATCGAAGTCGGCAATTTCCCTTTGTCGGCAGTATATTGATCGATCGCACGGCGCATCTGCCACAAATTTTCGTGCAAAACGGTTTCGCGTGCCTGACGGACGCTTCGCTCATACGTAGGCACAGCGATAGAGAGTAGAATGATCATGATAAACATCGCGATCATGAGTTCGAGCAGTGAAAATCCTTTTTGAGTGCAGAGTGTGGAGGGCAGAGTGCGGAATTTTTTAAACCATTTGCTGCGATTCGGCGAGTGGCCGGCAGATTCTGACTCCGCACTCCGCATTCCACATTCCGCATTTAGATTACCAGTCACTGTATTTCTCCCCGTTCAGAGCCTCGTCTTTCGACGCCGAACGCACGTCGAAAACATTTATCTCGTCCCAATTATCCGAATCTGCCTCTTGATACGATGAGCGGAGCTTCCAATCCTTTTCCCCTGTCATTGGATCGACTGGCATCTCGCGCAAATAAACCTTTGTAATCTCTTTCGTTTCGTTTATCTCTGTCGCTTGTTTACTCCCCTCGGTTATACCATTTCCGGCCGTAATATTGACGCCGCGAGCTTTTACACGAACGCCCGACACTAAAAGATCAAGACTTGGCGGCAATCTGTCGAGATTGTCGATACTAAAGATCTTGCAGTCGTCAATTATGACGCGGCTGCGCGGGTCAGTAGGTACGCCGAATGTCGAATTTGGAGCTGTCGGATTACCGTTCGTAAGGGCTCCCTGGGCACAAGCTCCGTAAGTGTCCCGCCGAAATTCGTCAATCGCATTGCGTATCTCACGCAAGGTTTCCCGCAGCCTCATTTCCTTTTGACGCTTAACTCCGTTTTGAGCCATAGGGATCGTGCCCATCACGAGTATCGCCAGCACGCCCATCGTGATTATCAATTCGAGCAGGCTGTAGCCGCCAACCGAATGTTGAATGCGGATTGCGGATTGCGGATTTGTGTTCGTCTCTCGGCTCACTATTTCCAGGTTGTTCCTTACTAAAACTTAACGATAAAACTCTTGCCGTCGGTGGTCAGAAAATTAAGCACATCGCTGTCAAACGCGATCTGCGGCCGTCCGCCGGTCAGTGCCTCTATCTCTACGTAAGCCAGCATCCCGAGAGCATTTGCGTCTGCGGTTCCTTTTGCCGTAAGCGAGATATACATCTTGCCATTTTGGTTGAGGAACGGCGTCGCGGCTGTGTTCATTGTTTCTGGCCCAAATACGTCACCAAATGTGACGCTGCGGATCGCAACCTTTTTACTGTCAAATTTCAATCCGATCACAGCAGACCGGAATTTACCGGTGCAGTCGATCAACACAGGAACCTTGACCTTGTCGCCGGCTTTCATATCCGGCAGATCGGCGCCGAATTTCAGATTCACCGTAGATGCCTCAGGCAGATCTACCGTCGGTGCTTTGATCTCAGCGACATTTGTCGAGCCTGATGTATCAGCAGTTTGGTTCAACTGGAGCGTTTTGACGCTGTTGTCGATCGGTTTGAGGATAGGGGTTCCGGTTTCCACAACCTTTGCGGTTTCCGTGCCAGCAGGTGACGATGTGTTGTCAGTCTTAACATACGCCGGAGCTTCCGCAGTTTGATCCGGCAGCTGAACCTCAGACGCATTTGGAATGCGTCGAGCAGCAGCCAACATATCCTGACGATCTTCTTCGACGACCATTGCTTCGAGCGAACTATTTGTAGGTGTCGCGAGGCTGCCTGTAGGACGTTCGATCTCATCATCGGGCAAGATGGCGGGTGCACGAATAACACGCGGTGTGACCGCAATAACAATATCGATCTGCCTGTTATCGCGAGTCGGCGCCGTAAATAAGCGGCCAAGGATCGGGATGAGCCCGAGCAGCGGCAATCCCTGCTTACCTTTCGTCTCTGAACCCTGGGCGACACTTGCGAGCAGCAACGTCTTATTGTTTTGTATGCGGGCGGTTCCTTTGATCGTCCGTTCCGTAAATGTTGGGGTCAGCGTCGAAGCTCCGGCGACATCTTTCGATTCGATTTCCATCGCGACCTGGACATCCTGATTAGGAAAAACCAGCGGTTTGAATTTCAGAGTCAAACCGACCTGCTCGTAGTTGATAACATTTGAAACGACGCCGCCGTTACCGACGGTGGTTCCTTGCCCGGTGACAAACTGGGCACTCTGGACCGGTACACGCTGTCCGATACGCGCCGACGAGTCTTCGTTATTAAATGCATGGATCTGCGTCGAAGCGATCAGCTTCGTGTCACTTTTGCTTTGGAAAGCGGCCAGATTCATAGAGGGAAGTATTATACCCGTCGCGATCGCACCGGGCAGCGAAGTCGCTGCGGCGGTGCCCGCTGCGGCACCAAGGATCGATTTTGGGCCGATCCGGAGCGCCCCGATCGATGACCCGCCTAGATTTGTCAGCTGTCCTTGATTTCCGATCTGATTTCCAATCTGCAGCAGATCGCTCTTGTTTACCTCATAGATCGCAACTTCCATAACGACCTCGGCACGATCTTTGTCGAGGGACTGGATAAGTTTGCCGATGAGCTGGATATTCTCCGACGTGTCGCGGATCGTCACGCTGTTTGTAGCATCGTCGGTCAACACGATCGTTCCGCTGCGGCCCGGCTGTGCGGGGATTGCTGTCTGGACGACCTTAGCAACGTCTTT
>JAYVOS010000426.1:0-13040 GCA_043757775.1 Chloracidobacterium sp.
GTTTGCTTCAGTGGGAACGGGTGGAGACACGACCGGAGAATGTTGTGGGCTTGAGGTTAGGGTAGTTGATGCGAACGGAAAGGAAAAAGTGATCAAACGTAAGAAAATTACGGAGGGCGAGATCTACACTAGGTACCGCACTTTCAATCCTCCTCGGCCCTAATTACCACCCCAAGATATAAGCAAACATAAGAGGTGCGACGATCGAGGCATCTGACTCGACTATGAATTTTGGCGTTGTTGCTTCGAGCTTGCCCCAGGTTATCTTTTCGTTTGGAACTGCTCCCGAATAGCTGCCGTAGCTGGTGGTCGAATCGGATATCTGGCAGAAATAGCCCCAGACGGGAACTCCGTCGCGCCCAAGGTCTTGGTGCAGCATCGGCACGACGCATATCGGGAAATCTCCCGCGATGCCGCCGCCGATCTGGAAAAATCCGATGGTCGAGTCGTCAGTTGCATTCGCGGTGTACCACTCGGCGAGCGACATCATGTATTCGATGCCTGTGCGCACCGTGTGGACGTTTTTTATGTCGCCGGTTATCACATGACCAGCGAACATATTGCCCATCGTCGAATCTTCCCAGCCGGGCACGACCATCGGCAGGTTTTTCTCCATTGCGGCGTACATCCAGCTATCTTTGAGGTCGATCTGGTAATATTCCTCAAGTGAGCCGTTTTTCAGCACCTGATACATAAATTCATGCGGAAAATACTGCTCACCAGCCTTATCCGCCGCCGTCCAGACATCGACCATTGCTTTTTCGAGCCGCCGCATCGCTTCCATCTCGGGGATGCAGGTGTCGGTGACGCGGTTCATGTGACGGTCAAGCAGATCTTGCTCATCCTGCGGCGTCAGGTCGCGGTAATGCGGCACGCGTTCGTAATAATCGTGAGCGACGAGGTTAAACAGGTCTTCTTCGAGATTGGCTCCCGTGCACGAAATGATCTGAACCTTGTCCTGACGGATCATCTCCGCCAAACTCAACCCCAGCTCTGCCGTGGACATCGCTCCCGCAAGCGTCACCATCATCTTGCCGCCGTTTGTCAGATGTTGGACATATCCCTCGGCCCCATCGATCAGCGCCGCTGAATTAAAATGCCGGTAGTGATGTTTGATGAAATCTGTAATTTGTCCGTTCATAGTGCTTTATACGATCGTATCTAAATCGATAATACCTAGCAACCAGTCTATTTTCCACGGCTACAAATAGTTAATATTTAGCAAGTGCGTTAGTATGAAGGTTACCGTAAATTTAAGTTTACTGACAATGGGGGAAAATCATGAAATCATCCACGTTCCCAACTGCGTTTACCGTGTTTTTGGTATTGCTTATTCTATGCGGAGCACAAGCGGTTTCTGCCCAAGGCATACATGACCATGGCGGCGGCGATCTGTCGGTTGGACGGGTCACCTTTCCCGTCTCTTGCAGCTCCCAATCTCAGACTCAATTTAATCGAGCCGTCGCATGGATGCATTCTTTTGAATACGAGGAGGCAGAAAAGGCTTTTGCGGATATTGCCGCTGCCGAACCTCAATGCGTTATGGCGTATTGGGGAATTGCTATGAGTAATTACCATCCGCTCTGGGCCCCGCCGAGCCCGGCCGAATTGCAACGAGGGCGTGATGCTATAGAAAAAGCATTGACCATTGCATCTAAAACGCAGCGAGAGAGCGATTACATTGCTGCAATACAAATTTTTTATGCTGACTCCAATAAGATCGGCCACAGGGCCCGATTCCTTGCATACAGCGAAGCGATGGGAAAACTCCACCTCAGTTACCCAACAGACAACGAGGCCGCCATTTTCTACGCCCTGACTCTGATCGCAAAAGGAACGATCACAAGCGACAAGAGTTATGTGAACGAAAAATCAGCGGCCGAGATCTTGAACGGCATCCTTAAAAGCCAGCCTCAACATCCCGGCGTAACCCATTATTTGATCCATGGCTATGACTCTCCGGCTCTGGCACATCTTGCCCTGACTGCGGCCCGAAGCTATGCCAAAATCGCTCCGGCCTCGGCCCACGCTCAGCACATGCCGTCGCACATCTTTACGAGATTGGGTCTGTGGCAAGAGTCGATAGGATCCAATCTCGATGCCAGAGCGTCAGCCAAGGCCTACGCCGTGAGGCACAAGATGCCCGGCGCATGGGATGAGCAGCTGCACGCAATGGATTATCTGGCCTACGCGTATTTGCAAGGAGCTCAGGACAAAGCGGCTCTAGGCGTGCTCGATGAGCTAACAAAGATCCGGCGGGTCGATCCGCCTAATTTCAAAGTAGCTTATTCGGTTACGGCGATTCCCGCGCGTTATACGCTTGAACGCAGACAGTGGGCGGAAGCAGCCAAAATGGCCATGCCAGCCGATATGGAAGGCTTTCCGTGGCAGAAATTTCGTTGGGCCGAGGCCCACATTCACTTTGCCAGAGCGATCGGTGCGGCCCATACAGGTGACGTCATTTCCCTCCGCCAAAGTGTTGAGAAATTAGTTGGAATACGCGAGGCTCTGCTCGAAGTAAATGGTGACTACGATTGGGGTAAACAGGTCGATATCGAACGTCAGATCGCATCGGCTTGGCTGGCGTACGCAATCGGAAACCATGACGAAGCACTGAAACTCATGCGCGCGGCAGCTGAACTCGACGAAGCAACTGAAAAGCATCCGGTCACGCCGGGAGCAATTCTTCCCGCCCGCGAGCAGCTTGGAGAATTGCTGCTCGAACTCAAACAGCCGGCAGCGGCATTAAAAGAATTCGATAATGCGTTACGAACTACTCCTAACCGATTCAATGCCATTTACGGAGCGGCCCGTTCAGCCAGATCTCTGGGAGACAGAAAAAAAGCAAAATTCTACTACAGCAAACTGGTCGAGTTATGCCAGTTGGGCGATACGATCAGGCCCGAGATCCAAGAGGCTAAAGATTTTCTCTCGCAGTAGAACGTTTCGCTGCAAGTGATGGTGAAAGTCTCATTTCGTCTACAGTTCGTAATCCTCATCACACTGCTTGCTGGTTGCGGACAACTTTCGCAATCCACGGGCGGAGATGTCGAACGCGCTATTAGTACACACGCGACCGATATACAAGTAACCGGTGAGGGCAACGTATTGCGAATACTCTCAGACGATCGTTCCGGCGCTCCGCATCAACGAATTATACTCCGTCTCTCATCCGGACAGACTGTTTTGATCCAATACAATATTGAGGTCGCTCAACGGATCGATGATTTAAAGGTTGGCGATGCCGTTAACTTCAGCGGCGAATATATCTGGAATGATAAAGGCGGCCTGATCCACTGGACGCATCACGACCCGACGGGCCGTCACGCCGATGGTTGGATCAAACATAACGGACGAACCTATCAATAATAATGCTAAATAGACGCGAAAAAGATAAGATCTAAATTCGCGTCTTTTCGTATATTTTGCGGTAAAAATTCTTAGAAAGTTTCGCTAAAACTGACCTCGCCAGCGACTGCGACCTGGTAGGCCGAGACACGGCGTTCGAAGAAATTGGCGAGTTCCTGCACGTCTTGCAGATCCATGAATGAGAACGGATTTTTCGCTCCGTAGGCCTTTTGCATCCCGAGCATCACGAGCCGCTGATCGGCGATGAATTCGAGATACTGACGCATATCGGCGACCGAGAGGCCGGATATACCGCCCGAAAGAATGTCCTCGGCAAACTGCATCTCGCACGTTACAGCCTCATCGATCATCGCGACGATCTGAACTTTGAGATCGGCGTCAAACAGCTCAGGTTCCTCATTGCGGACCTTGTTTACAACGTCAAACGCAAAACTCATGTGCGCCGATTCGTCGCGAAACACCCAATTTGTACCGGCCGCGAGGCCATGTAGCAGGCCCTTTGAACGCAAAAAATATACATAGGCAAAGGCCGCAAAGAAAAATAGTCCTTCAATACACGCGGCAAAGCAGATCAAATTGAGCAGAAACTGTTTGCGGTCTTCGCGTGTCTGGAGTGAGTCGAGGTTTTGGATCGAGTCGATCCATTTCATGCAAAACTCACCTTTTTTACGGATCGACGGGATGTTTTCGATCGCCGCAAACGCCTGTTCGCGTTCAAAGTGGTCTGGGATGTATGTGTCGAGCAGCGTCAGGTAAAACTGGACATGCACGGCTTCCTCATAAAGCTGCCGCGAGAGATACATACGCGCCTCGGGCGAATTGATGTGCTTATAAAGATTGAGCACAAGATTGTTAGACACGATCGAATCGCCTGTCGCAAAAAACGCCACGAGCCGATTGATCATATGACGCTCCGATGCAGTCATCTTGTTACGCAGATCATTTACATCGGTCGAAAAATCAACCTCTTCGACCGTCCAAGTGTTCTTGATCGAATTTTTATACATCTCATAAAAATCCGGATACTGCATCGGGCGAAGCGTTAAATTAAAACCAGGATCAAGTAGCATAATATTGAATTTTGAATAACGAATTTCGAATGTTAAATAATTTATTTTTTTGATTTAGCAGTCTTTATCGAAGTAACGAAGATCGCTATCAATTGTTCGGTTTCATCCTGTAAATATTTAAGTTTGTCTGCTGTTACAAAGTTTTCTTCAACTAAGAGTTCGAGCCAGTATGCGGTTTCGTCTAATTCTTGAAGGCTACTTGTCATTTTGCTGATGAATTCCGAATTCGACCGCGACCTACATGCCTCTCGATATTGTGCTCCTACGCTCGTTCCACTGCGCAATATTTGCTTTCCAATTACTTGAGCATCCGTGGATTTAGGCAACGACCTGAAAAGTTTGATAATTCGTAAAGCAAACTGTTTTGTTCGCGTTTTCAGATCAAACTCTTTCATTCATTATTCGATATTCGCAATTCTTAATTTGTTACTGGCACGCCTCACATGCCTCAGGGTTTTCCAGCGAACAGACCAAAGCTTCCTCATCTGTGTAAACCTTTTTCGGATCGGCTGTGGCTATTTGCTCTTCGGCGGTGACCTGCGCGATCTTTGTCGCCGGGCGAGAGCGAAGGTAATACGTTGTCTTGAGGCCTTTTTGCCACGCGTACATATACATCGACGAGAGCTTGCCGATATTTGGGCTTTCCATAAAAAGATTGAGCGACTGACTCTGATCGATGAATGCACCGCGATCAGCGGCCATGTCGATCAATGACCGCATCGGTATCTCCCACGAAGTGCGGTAGATCGCTTTTAGCTCGTCATCAAATTCGGCGATGTCCTGAACGGACCCCTCGGCAAGCTTGATCTTTGTGCGGATCTCTTCGGTCCACAGGCCTGCGGCTTTTAGCTCTTTGACCAGATATTTATTGATCTGGACAAAATCACCTGACAGAGTTTCTCGTTTGAACAGGTTTGACACTTGCGGTTCGATACACTCGTAGCAACCCGCTATCGAAGCAATAGTTGCAGTCGGTGCGATCGCGATCATCAGGCTGTTACGCAAGCCGGTAGCTTTGATTTTTTCACGCAATGCATCCCAACGGCCGAGATCATCAGGCGTGACGCCCCAGAAATCAAACTGCATATCGCCCTGAGCGGCACGGGTTTCTAAAAACGCAGGGTGAACGCCACGTTCGACGGCGAGGTCACTCGACGCATCGAGAGCCGCATAGTAGATCTCCTCCTGAATTTTTGCAGAGATCTTGCGGGCCTCGTCACTATCGAACGGCAGACGCATCAGAAAAAAAACGTCCTGCAGACCCATTACACCGAGACCGATATTGCGCCAGCGGTTATTCGAATCTGCCGTGCTCGGTATCGCGTAATAATTGAGGTCGATCACCTTATCGAGCTGTCGGACGGCGAGCTTGACGTTGTTGCGAAGCTTATCAAAATCGAACTGTCCGTCTTTTACATAGCGGGAGGCGTTGATCGAGCCGAGATTGCAGACGGCGGTTTCATTGTCCGATGTGACCTCGATGATCTCTGTACAGAGATTGGAAAGGTGAACGACGTTTTCTGGCCGTGCGGTCTGGTTCGATTTGCGGTTGCTGGCGTCTTTGAAAGTCATCCAGCCGTTGCCGGTCTGTGCCATTGCCCGCATCATCTTGGCATAGAGGTCGCGTGCGTTGATCTGCCGCATAAAGAGGCCTTCTTCCTCGGCTTTGACATACGCTGCTTCAAACTCCTCGCCGTAGAGGTCAGGGAAATGCGGCACGACTTTCGGGTCGAACAACGACCATTGACCGTCGGCCTGGACACGCTTCATGAAAAGGTCGGGTATCCAATTGGCGAGATTCAAATTGTGCGTACGGCTGGCGTCATCCCCAGTGTTATCACGTAACTCAAGAAAATCGTCGATGTCGGCGTGCCAGGTTTCAAGATACACACAGCAAGCACCTTTGCGTTTACCACCCTGATTTACGGCCGCGACCGACGAATCAAGCGTTTTGAGCCACGGCACGATGCCGTTGGAATGGCCGTTCGTCCCGCGAATAAGCGAACCGCGTGATCGAACACGGTGATACGCAATGCCGATGCCGCCGGAAAATTTTGAGAGCATCGCCACGTCAGCATATTTTTTATATATGCTGTCGAGACTGTCTTGCGGCGAGTCGAGTAGGAAACACGACGAGAGCTGTTCGTGTCGCGTGCCGGAATTAAAAAGTGTCGGCGTGGACGGAATATATTCGAGCGAAGAGAAAAGACGATAGAGGTCGATCGCCTCATAAGGATTTTCCGCCAGGCCGCAGGCGACACGCATCCAGAAAAACTGCGGCGATTCGATCACGTCGCGAGTCTCAGGATTTTTTAACAGATAGCGGTCATATAATGTGCGGAGGCCGAAAAATTCAAACCGGTCATTGCGTGTCTGGTCGATAGCGTCATTTAACTTGCGGCTGTTTTGAATGACAAACTCTGCGACCCGGTCGCCGATCAGACCTTCTTTTACTCCAAAAGCTATCGACTGTGAAAACGAATGGATCTCCTGATTGCGGACCTCTTTCTCGACATACTGATTTAAGAGCCGTGCCGCAAGTAGCGAATACTCGGGCTCCTCAAATATCAGGCTCGACGCCGTCTGGATCGAAAGCTTGTCGAGCTCCTGCGTCGTCGCGCCGTCATACAGACCGCTGATCGTCTTGGTCGCGATGCGAAGCGAATCAACGCTTGCTAGTCCGGCACAGCATCGCGTGATCGCCCGGACGATCTTATTAATATCGACCGGCTCGAGCGAACCATTGCGCTTGCGGACCTGCATTCCTGTGCTGGTATCAGTTTGACGGGTGGCGGCTGTGGCGGATTGTCCTAAATAAGTGTCCATATTTTACTGATCTTCGGGTGAAAAAGAGAGAGAAAGTCCCGCTTCCGCGCCCGTTGATTGTCGAGCGTGGCCGTCATTTTCAACCGTTTTTTAGTGTATTTGCAGGTGGGTCTTTGGACTTCAAATCAAAGGCTTTATCCTGCAGTGTTATAGACTATATGGTAGTCAAAAGCCATTGTCAACACAAAATGTAGTGGTTTTAAAACTTTCGTCTAAACCCTGTTTTTACAACATTTAGCGCGCCTATGGTGATGTAACGCGTGAAATATCTTGTAACATTTACGCAACCTCTGAAAACACAGTAACTTAACCGGAAAATGCTCGACGTGCGCGGTAGATATTACCGTTAATCAACAACTAATTGGTCGTAGGCAAACTGAATATTGTCGGGCAAAAGGTGCGAATCACGCTCGTGCATGATGTCGTGATTGAGATGTGTGAGGAAAGCTCGTTTTGGTTTGAGATCCTCGATAATGGCGACCGCTTCGTCAAGACAGAGATGTGTCGAATGCGGCTTGATGCGGACGCAGTCAAGAACTAGCACATCGAGATCTCGAAGCCCATCCATCGAAGCGGGCGGGATCGTTTTGAGATCGGTCGCATACACAAAATCGTTAAAACGATATGCGATGACCGGCAGCTTGCCGTGAATAACCTCGAGCGGCGTGATCTCGAGATCGTCCCCGATGCAAAACGGCGCGTTTGGTTCGACAGTGTGCGGAATCAATAAAGGCAGGCCGCCGCCAAAATGTGTCGGGTTAAATATATAACGGAAAATGTGACGCAGATCGGTCCAGGCTATCTCGTTTGCATAGACGCCCATCGGTCCGTTACGAAAATTTAGCGGCCGGATGTCGTCGAGACCAAAGACGTGATCAACATGGCAGTGCGTGATGAGCACGGCGTCGAGATGACTGATCTTTGCACGCAGGGCCTGTTGGCGAAAATCGATCGAGGTATCGACGAGTATCTTTTTGTCACGATGTTCGATCAGGACGGAAACTCGCAACCGCTTGTCACGCAGATCATCCGAAAGGCACGTCTCGCAGTCACAGCCGATCGATGGAACGCCTGTCGATGTGCCTGTACCTAAAAACGTGAGTTTCACTATTTCTTACCAAGAATGTCGTCACCTGAGAATTGCGTGGCAGCCTGTGCCTTGAGCTTTTCCTCCGTTGCCTTAACGAGCTGGACGTATTGCAGCCGCAGATCGGCGAGCAAACCCTCGATCAGGCGGTCTTCTTTTGGGTGAAGATTGCCCTTGGTCTTGTCGCGGATCATCGCCAGCACGTCAAGCCAGTATTTGCCGGTTTCGAGGTCGAGTGTTCGTTTGCCGGTCGCAGGGTTTGGAACAGCACCCAACGCACTCGCCGCATTGGTCGCGAGCATCGATAGAAAATTTACAAAGCTCGCAGGGTCGTTGGCTCCGGGAATCTCTTCGGTGTCAACATTCATCTCCTGTGTATCGGCTAATCCTTCTTCGAATTGCTGTTCTTCTGTTGCTGATTCCGATTGCGGTTCAGGTGCGGGAGGCTTTGGCGCGACAGGTGCGGCATCGAGTGTTACGCCGTCTCGCACTGAGCCGTCGGAGTTAAATTTGCGCTTATCAGCGACCTTAAAATGAACTTCTTCTGTTTCGTCGTCGTGGCCGATCATATGTTTCGATAGTAGCATTTTCCCCGGTAGTCTTGGAAGTTTCGTCAGTCTTGGAAGCCACTCTTTCCAGACTTCCTAGACATCCCGGACTTTCTAGACTTAAATGTAAGGATGTCCAAATCTTTTGATGAACTCATCGCTGTAATGGCCAGACTCCGTGCACCGGGCGGCTGCCCTTGGGATCACGAGCAGACGTATGCCTCGCTGGCACAATATCTGCTTGAAGAGGCGTATGAAACCTTTGACGCGATCCAAGAGGTCAATGAGACCGGCGACACGGCGAACCTGCGTGAGGAGCTAGGCGATCTGTTGCTGCAAGTTATTTTTCACTCGACGATCGGTGCTGAGCTCGGTGATTTCAACATAGATGATGTCACCGGGGGTGTTACACAAAAACTGATATTGCGTCACCCGCACGTTTTCGGAGATGCCAAATTTGCCCGCGCCGAAGACGTGCTCGACAATTGGGACCAGCTCAAGGCTGATGAACGCAAAGCGTCCGGCAAGGTCGAAAAGATAAAAGATTCGATACTCGACGAAGTGCCCGTCCATTTTCCGGCTCTGCTCGAAGGGCTAAAGCTCACAAAAAAAGCTGCAAAGGTAGGGTTTGATTGGGAAAATGCCGATCAGATATTCGACAAACTCAACGAAGAAACTATTGAACTGCAAGCAGCGATCAAAAACGGCGATACTGAAAACATCAATGAAGAGATCGGTGATCTGCTCTTTGTCGTGATGAATCTCGCACGACATCTCGATGTCGAACCGGAAACCGCATTAAAAAGGACGAACCGCAAGTTTCGTCAGAGATTCAAATTTATTGAGGATAATCTAAAGCAAAGCGGCTCAACTCTCGAAGACGCAAGCCTCGCTGAGATGGATGCGCTTTGGAACAAGGCAAAAACAGCCAAAAAACAAATTGAGCCACTTTATTAAAATTTGATCCCGTACATCATCCGGAGAAAAAGCATTGGGAAGAACTAAGAATGTAGAAAATATCCTTATCCGCCGTGGATTTTCATTCGATTCTCTAGCGAGAGTTTGTGATAAAATTATAGGCATGAAAGCTGTTGACAGAAGCGAAATGGTTACGCGACTCACGACGCTTGATGAAGCGGATGACGCGGGCGATCTTCGCGGCTCGACCACGCCGCAACAGCGGTGGGAAATGATGACGGAGCTATCAAACAACCTCTACGAATTTAAGGAGAAATGCGTTGCTCAGCCGAGACTTCATAGACATATTGTCCGCGTTTTCCGAAGAGAAAGTTGAATACATGGTGGTCGGCGGCTACGCCATCGCCTTTCACGGATATGTTCGCGGAACGGGCGATATCGATCTCTGGATACGCATTTCAGATACCAATGCCGAACGTGTGTGGAAAGCTCTGAAAACTTTCGGTGCACCGCTTTTTGACTTGAGTATCGAAGACCTGAAAACTCCCGGTATGGTCTTTCAGATGGGCTTGCCTCCAAATCGAATAGATGTCATCAATAAAGTAAACGGGCTCGAATTCGATGAAGCTTGGCAGAATCGGGAATTTATCGAAATTCACGATCTCAACATCCCAATAGTCGCAAAGCCGGAACTTCTCAAAAACAAACTTACAATGAACAGGCCAAAAGATTTGGCCGATATCATTTGGCTTCGAAATAACTGAAAGATGCCGGAAACAGCAAGCAGGAATCAAGTCCGTTGTCATCCGTTAATAACCAAAGGTATTTCACATAGAAAAAATCTCTTGCAATCGTTCGAGGGTGTTTTTTTGAGCGGCATTGTCGATCTCGCCGATCTTTTTTACGAGTCGGACGGTATCGACCGTGCGGATCTGATCGAGGACGATTGCACGTTCGTTATTGAGAAAATTGACAGCGATGCGCGTCGGATATTTAGTTCCGGCTGACGAGAGCGGAGCGATGATCACATTTTGGAGGTTGTGGTTCATCTCGTTTGGCGAGACGACAACACAGGGCCGTGTATTTCTGGCGTTTTTCGAAGGCTCGTCGTCTAAATTGACGAGATAAACGTCAAAGCGATCTACCATTGCCACTCCTTTTTCTCGAACGCAGTTGGATTGATGCCATCAAGCAGTTCATCATCGTCGTTTTCCGCCATTGACTTAAAAGCCTCATCCCAATTGGCTCGTGCCTTTTGCGCATTACGGATCAGGATACCGTCGGGGTGCAGCTCGAGATCCACATCACCGGTCATACGGCTGTCTTCGAGCAGCACTTTTGGAATTCGAATTCCTTGCGAATTGCCGATCTGTATGATCTGGGTTTTCATAACTACATTGTAATTACATTGTGACAGCGGGTCAATCGATCTTCGTTAGGCCGTTCATATAAGGCTGTAGCACCTCGGGAATTGTTATCGAGCCATCGGCTTGCTGATAGTTTTCGAGTATTGCGATCCACGTCCGCCCGACGGCTAGGCCGCTGCCATTGAGGGTGTGTGCAAATTCCGGCTTAACTCCGCCCGCACGTCGAAACCGGAGGTTCATCCGGCGTGCCTGAAAGTCACCGCAGTTAGAGCAGCTTGATATTTCACGGTAGGTTTTCTGCGATGGTAGCCACACCTCGATATCGTATGTTTTCTTTGCCCCAAAGCCCATATCACCCGTAGAAAGTACAATGGTTCGATACGGCAAGCCAAGCAACTGCAGAATTTTTTCGGCGTTTGCGGTCAGCTGTTCGTGTTCATCTTCGGAGTTTTCGGGCAGGCTTAATTTAACAAGCTCTACTTTTTCAAATTGATGCTGGCGTATCAACCCGCGAGTGTCTTTGCCGTAGCTGCCGGCCTCGCTGCGAAAACACGGCGTGTAGGCCACGTATTTTATGGGGAGACTGGAAGCATCAAGTATCTCCTCGGCGTGATAATTCGTTACGGGAACCTCGGCGGTCGGTATCAACGCAAAGCCGCGTTCGTCTTTGATATGAAAGAGGTCCTCTTCGAACTTGGGCAACTGATTCGTTCCGAAAAGAGCCGTTCGGTTCACTAAATAAGGCGGTATCGTCTCTTTGTAGCCGTGCTCGGTCGTGTGAACATCGAGCATAAAATTAACGAGTGCCCTGCTAAGCCGTGCTCCTGCACCGTTCAAAATTGCAAAGCGTGAGCCGGCGATCTTGGTCGCGCGTTCAAAATCAATAATGCCGAGAGTCTCTCCGAGATCGACGTGGTCTTTTGGCTCAAAATCAAATTGACAGGGCTCACCCCACCGGCGAATTTCCTTGTTTGCATATTCATCAGCACCAACCGGGACATCGTCAGCGGGAATGTTGGGCAACCCGGACAGCAATTCCCTCATTGCGGTTTCGGCTTCGTCCCGCTCGCGTTCGAGTTCGGTCTGCTTGTCTTTTAATCCAGCGACTTCGGCTTTTTTGGTTTCGGCCTCTTCGCGATTTCCGGCTTGCATCAGGGCACCGATCTCTTTGCTTGCTGCGTTGCGGGTCTGATTTATACTGTCGGCTTCGCCGATCACTCGTCGACGGGTAGCATCGAGCTCGACAAAGGTGTCGAGTGCGTCGGCGGAAAAATTGCGATTGCCGAGAGCGGTGCGAACCGCTTCTAAATTATCCCGGACTAAATTAAGATCTAGCATAAATTTCGAACGCTTGTTCAAGCTAACAATGTATCTACAATGTTATCACATGCGTTGCTCTTTGATTGTTTGTTTCTCAGCCATTTTTAACCTAAAATCTACAGTTTGACGTAAGCAAAAGACTAAACGAATTTAACAAACTTGGTATGACAAACAAAATTCGCAAGGCCGTTTTCCCCGCTGCAGGATTGGGCACGAGATTCCTGCCAGCGACCAAATCTTCGCCCAAAGAAATGCTGCCGCTGGTCGATAAACCGCTAATTCAGTACGCGGTCGAAGAGGCCGTCGCGAGCGGCATCGAATCAATATTGATCATCACGGGTCGCGACAAAAGTTCGATCGAAAACCATTTCGACATTTCGTTTGAGCTTGAGCAACTACTAAAAGAACGCGGCAAAGACGAGATGTTCGACCTTGTACGAGCGGTTTCTGACATGGCACAGATCAGTTATACGCGGCAGAAACAGGCTCTCGGCCTGGGCCATGCGATCTATCAGGCGAAAGATTTTGTCGGTAA
>JAYVOS010000427.1:0-3479 GCA_043757775.1 Chloracidobacterium sp.
TGTGGTCCATGTTGCGCCGCGGTCCGTACTGGTGTAGAGCCGGTAAGACCCTACATATAGGGTAGTGTTTACCCCATTACCGACTATGGGCGGATAGAATGAGATGCGGTCGTTATTGAATGTTGCACATGTAGCAAACGACTCGCAGCCGACGGTTCCGTCGTATGTTCCGCCATTGTTTAGAAATCGAACAATGTAACCATTGACGTATGACGGAAAAACAATGGTTGGGTCAACCGCATCGATCACCGCCGGTCCGCCGTCACCGGAAAAAAATTCCTGCCAGGTGCTGGCGCCATTTCTTCGCTGCGTTCCGTTATCCTGCGTTCCGCCGTATAGGGTCAGTAGGTTCGTCGGGTGGACGGACAATCCGACAAACATCGACAGGGTCAATGAGTTATTAAGCGAGGTAAACGTGGTCCCGCCGTCGGTAGATCGCCAGACGCCGCCGTCATTCCCGATCATTACATTGTTCGGGTTTGCCGGCGATATATAGATCGAATGTTGGTCAGGATGGGCGTTCGAAGAGAAAGGAGTATAGCTATTGACAGTAGGATTTGAAAAATTACCGACGATATCCGTGAAAGTCACCCCCGAGTTCGTACTTTTCCAAACATCTCGGCTTCCCAAGAAGATCGTACTTGGTGTGGTCGGACTTACTGCCAGATAAGTGTTATAGCCGAATTGATTCTGATCGAACGACGCGGACCCTAAATTGGTCCAAGAAGCACCGCCGTTGGTCGATGATTCGAGCCGAGCTCGGGGGCTATCGGAGACAAATACATACATTACTTGGTTGTTTGACGGAGCAATGGCAAACTTGATCTCGTTAGCCGTCGTTAGAGGTGGAGTATAGATTCGGTTCCACGTGACCCCGGAATCGACTGACTTGTAAACCCCTCCCGTGTTGCCGGCAAGGACTGTAGACCCCATTGATAGATAAAGCGTCGTGGGAACGGTCGGGTCGATCGCCAGATCACGTGCGGCACCCACAAGCGTACCCGTCCAATTCACGCCACCGTCTGTTGACCGGTAAAAGCCGCTAAGAAAGATCGTAGGGCTCTGAAGCAGCGTGTATTGAGCGATATACACATTATTTGCATTTGTTGGATCCACGACGATCTTTGCCGTAGTGCCGGGCGTTGGCAGCGTCCCGTTGCTGATGCGGACCCAAGTTGCTCCGGCATCCGTCGATTTGAGAACGCCGCTGCCGAGATAGTTGCTTTTCGGGTCGCCCATTCCGGCATAAACTGTAGTTCCATTGGCGGCAAATGCTATCGAACCAACCGCCATATCCACCTGATTATCGGTAACAGGCAGAAACGTCGTGCCGCCATCCGTCGAACGCCACACACCGCCGACGGCGGCTCCGATCAAAACAATATTCGCATTGGTCGGCGAAACTGCGATCGAGTTGACGCGTCCACTAGTAATGCCCCAGTTGGCAGGATATGCCGATGTAGTGGGCTTTGGGCCAATTGACACCCAACCCGGAGCGTTTGGACTCAGCAACGATTCGTCCGTTGCCGGACGCGATGCCCATGCAGCATTGCGCGCATCGTCCGGGATCTTGTCAAAAGGATATTTTCTCTGATTAATGAACCAATCATCGCGTTGCTGCTGATTGCCCTCAAATTCATCCTCTTCTACTTTCGGCATCACAGCACGTGCTTTCTGCTGGGCGGGGGTCTCTTTGTCTTTCGCTATTTGAGCTTTGGTAAGAATTACTTTTTTTACAGGCTCTTGCTTGGAATGAGCGGTTTTTGACTGGCCGGCAGTGCCGCCGGCCATAACAAGCATCAACAGACAAAAAACTATCAGAGTTCGTAATAAAGGTGAGGTCTTGATCATTAGTATTCTCCGTTCGGACTATTTTGTCCGGGTGTTAAATTGTAAGAAAGATTACAGGGCTTGATTATTAATAGATATACCACAGAATGGCAGTACGCGAAAACCTTCATTTCTTATTCGATAAATGACGAAGCATGGGGTCAGATCTCTGCAATTCTGCGATTCTTTACCTTCTGTTCCATTAACTTGGAATTCTATCAACATAGTCCATAAGCCGACCTGTACTCTCCCGTTGCACAGATAAAAAAGTTGACTATTTATAGCACGATCTGATACTGTAGATCATCCGCGGTGTGCGATCCGCGAGGTCTTTGACAACTAAAAACTGTAAACTTTTTTCAGAACGACACACAGAATGTATTTTTTGTGAAAAAATGTTGGGACACTTGGGACAGCAGTAATGTTTGGGCTAAACCTCTTGTGATCAATGATTTAGGCTGTCCCAAAACTAGAGAAAAAATGTTGGGACACTTGGGACAGTGGGACAATTATAAGAGTTTTAAGCACAAAAAGTCTGGATCAGCCCTGCGATTTCCCAAGCCTCTAGCGTTTTTTCATTTTCGAAGTGATGTTTTGCCGGGCTGAGCTCAAGGCTTCGCGGACGGCGGCTTCGTCTGCGTCCGCGAGCGTGATTATCGTCGCACCGCCATCGCCCCATTTGCCGGACGCGGGTTTGAATGCAGGCTCCATTCGCAGATAATTTTGTTGCTGTTCGGGTGTGAGTTTTGCCATTCCCCAGTCTTCGTCCGGCCCAAGCGTCGCGAATATTTTGCCGCCGATACGAAAATCAGCGTGGTTCATATGCGAGCCTTCCACGGTGTCAGGAAAACTGAGAGCGATCTCGCGAAATTCGTCTGATGTCATAACAAGTGAATCGTAGATCGTGAAACGTGAATTGTAAAGAAAGAACTCGCCACATAGACACAGAGACACAGAGAGCACAGAGAAAAAAGGGCAGCGAAGTGGGGGCTTCGCCGCCTAAAGTGTTTGGGAAAAACTAAGTGATCAATGTTAAATGCTGAATGCTAACCTAAAGTTTGAAACCGCCGCGTGTCAGCTGTGTTTCAAAACCGACCTTGTCGATGGCTTTCATATAGGCATCGCGGGGCTCGACGTTGCCGTTTTGGACGTGTTCGAACAGTGCGTCGTTGAGCATCACCATGCCGAGATTTTTACCGGTTTGCATTGCGGACGGTATCTGGAAAACCTTGCCTTCGCGGATGAGGTTGCTGATGGCAGGTGTGACGATCAGGACTTCGAGAGCGGCGACGCGGCCTCCGCCGATCTTTGGCAGCAATGTCTGTGCGATGACGCCTTTCAGTGATTCGGAAAGCATCACGCGGATCTGCTGTTGACGGTCTGCGGGGAACTGGTCGATGATGCGGTCAACCGTCGAAGCGGCGGTCGTCGTATGCAGCGTTCCAAACACCAGATGGCCCGTTTCGGCTGTCTCGATAGCGATCGAGATCGTCTCGAGGTCACGCATTTCACCGACGAGGACGATATCAGGGTCTTCACGAAGAGCGGCACGTAGGGCGTCCTTGAACGAATCGGTGTGGTTATGCACCTCACGCTGGTTGACCAGGCATTTCTGGTTGTCGTGGACAAACTCGATCGGGTCTTCGATG
>JAYVOS010000428.1:0-3469 GCA_043757775.1 Chloracidobacterium sp.
ATAGCCGCAGGTGTAAATCATTTCATCAACCCGCCGTTTTACCTCAAAATAATGCCGCCATATCTGCCTTGGCATTATGAATTGGTGATACTCAGCGGCATCGCCGAAGTTGTTTTAGGAATCGCATTGCTGCTACCGAAGGCCAGCCGACTAGCCGCTTGGGGCATCATTGCTCTTTTGATCGCCGTCTTTCCCGCAAATCTTCACATGACGATGCACCCTGAGCTTTACCCGGAAATTCCCGTTATTGCTCTTTGGATTCGTCTCCCTATCCAAGGTCTGCTTATACTCTGGGCGTTTTGGTACACTCGAGGCCCATCAGATAACGTTAGGCAAAATGCGAATAGATAGTAGTTACAGAGTGCGTGCTGCCGGCCTTGTGTGGATGTGCGCGGTGCAGTTTTTCATTGCTCAGGCCATCGTTCAATACGCATGGACTACACCATTTAGTCTTGCCGGAAATTTTATCAGCGATCTGGGCAATACGGTCTGCGGAATGTATAACGGACTATACGTTTGCTCGCCTTGGCATCTTTGGATGAATATTTCATTCTCGCTGCAAGGTTTTATTATTCTGATCGGTGCAATTCTCGCACGGCCAATATTTCAACGCGAGCGTCTCCGGACACTCGTTTTTGTACTCCTCGTTCTGACCGGTTTGGGAATGATCGGCGTCGGTATCTTTACGGAAAATGTAAATAATACGGGCCATGTCATCGCGGCTGGAATACAGTTTGTCACCGGAAACATAGCTCTTATAGTGGTCGGCTTAACGGGGAGATCGGTGGACCTGAAACGCGGGTGGTTTACAGGGTCGGTCGTGTTGGGCATAGCCGGTCTTGCGGCGACTCTGTTATTTGTAAACGGTTATGGTCTGGGCTTGGGGGTCGGCCGGATGGAACGCATTGCCGCATACACGTTCCCCGTCTGGCTGATCGCGGCAGGCATTCTGCTTGCGACCAAACTTTCTCGTAAAATAATATGATGCGAGTTATTCACGGCGAAGAAATAACCGGAATCAGCATCGATCCCCAAACGCGCTGCTCTCATTACAATACGGACCTCGACATAATCGCTATCAAATTCAAATGCTGCGGACGCTGGTTTCCCTGCTACGAATGTCATCAGAGGTGTGCCGGTCACTCGGTAGAAACGTGGCCTGACGTAGAGTGGAACGAAGCCGCAATATTATGTGGTGCATGCGGTCATAAGCAAACAATCATAGATTATCTAAACGGAAACTCGACCTGCCCTGCCTGCGGTGCCAAATTCAACCCCGGCTGTGCAAAGCACTCTCACCTCTATTTCGGAGCCTAATAGGCTTTCGTTAATTCAACGCCGGTGTAGTAATGCTTGATGATCTCGTCGTATTTGACGCCCATTTTTGCCAATCCAAAAGCCCCATATTGGCACATCCCTACACCGTGCCCCCAGCCGCGTCCTGTAAATGAATAGCTTGAGACGGTCGAACCGTTGTAGCGTTTGTTCATCACGAAAAGCTGTTCGTTGAGCCGCAGTGCAGATCGGATCTTACCGCCTCTAAGGATCTTCGTGCCGTTCGAACCGATTATTTCTAGCTCGACTGCCCGCCGAGAATAGCCGACCTTTTTGATGTTCAGATCATAAAGCGTGCCGATGCCGCGAACGTATCGCGACAGCCGCGACTGAGCCTCGCCTGACGAAAGTGTCTTATTCCATAGCAGCCACGGCGACGCATTTTCAGCCGTAGTCGGTGTGTCGGTCGGTTTGATCTCAAGGTATTTGACCGCACCGGTTGCGTCCAACTGATAACCGACCTGCTCGCCGCCGACAAGTGCCGCCTCACGAACGGGATACATTTCACCGCCGAATTCGCGAAATAGAAAAACGTCCGTCCGCACGACCAACGGCGTTCCCGATTTACCTTTCTTGATTATCAATTTGCCGTCCGCAGTTGGCGCCGCGATGCCGCTCAGCATCTCAGGCATCCATTTTTTCTTTTCGTAAATTTGCCGGATCAGTCGTAGCATCTTTGCACGGGTGAACGGACGATTTGGCTTAAGAGTTTGATCCGGGTGTATCGCAAAATACCCGTCACGCAGCAGCAAAGCTATCTCCGCACGACGCTCTTTTGGTATCTCAGCCCCGTCGTCAAACGACAGCTGATAATTTACATCCGAATCGCTCAACATCGTATCGGCATAGCCCGGAGCGTAAACAAATCCGGCGATGATCCGCGAGAGTTCAACGGGCTTTGCCGTGTTTCTGTCCACATTTGGAAAGGTCTTGCCAAATTTTCCGGCGAGTTGATTGAGCCAGTTAGACACTTCATTCTCATTCGGCGTGTCTTCAAACCACTCGTCCGTCATCTGCGGCGTTGAGAGATAAAAGCCATTCATCGCAAGTTGCGACATCAGGCGAACGAGTCCAAGATTGCCTTCGTCGCGAAGTTTTGCCGGTAGGCGGCTGGTCTTAATAAGGAAAGGTTCGAATTGACGATGACCCTCGAGCGAGCATTCGACACCTCTTAGATACGGCTCGGCAAACTCAAATACATTTTCGCTATTTTCCGTTCGACCGCCACAAGTCGATGTATAAAGCGCGTTTATCGGCTTACCGTTGTATGTCGCCACGATGCCGCGAGTCTGCTGCACAGCCTGCGTTCCCATTTTTGTCTCGATCGAGACGCCTTTGTAAACCTGCGACCAAATGGTCGGCACCATATCAAAACCCTGTTTCCCGTACCCGCCTATATTAGCGATCGCATATGTGCGCGCCGCGACCGCCTGCGCCTTTTGAGCCTCAATTTGCGGTAAACCAAGCTCGCTCGGAACAACGCCGAGCAGATAATCTTCGAGCGGAACTACATTCACCACTGTCAACGAACCGCGAGAATTTACAAAAACCTCGATCTTGCCTCGATATGCTTTGCCGTTGAGCCTGACGGGGTTTGCACGGTCATTCATCGAACCAAAAGCAACCGATTTCAGCGATGAATAATTTGCACCTCCGGCTGCCCCATTGATTATAACCTCGCGAAGATTCGGATCGACAGCACCTGTTGTAGTCGCTTGAGATGAACCTGTGGTCTTGATGATGCTGCGAACTTCGCTCGCTCCGGCCGTCTTTAATTGCTGTGAAAGTGCAACGGCATCAGCAGATACAACCTGCTTTTTCTCGGAAACAGTTACAGCATCTTCGAATCCTTTATCCGTAAGTTTTGCCTTCAAAGCATCGGCATCATCGCTGGTTTCTTTGACAGTTCCGACCCACACTTTCCAATTGTTTGTATTTGGATCTATGCTCACAAGAGCTGTCTCTCCGGTTGCATCCCGAACGTCTTTGGCAAGCGTGTTGGCATCAGTCTGCGTCGGTAGATTTTGAAACTCGATACGGTAATTCTCGATCTCCGGCGGACGATAGGCCCGTGCCGAAACAGTAACGCGTGTCGTCGCGAGCATCTTGCTCGGCTCGTCCGGGCTGACTGCAA
>JAYVOS010000429.1:0-3469 GCA_043757775.1 Chloracidobacterium sp.
TTTATGATCGTCACACCGCTGTTGCAACAGGGTGTTTCGGTCAATCTTCCGAGAGATATGATCAGCCCTGAGGCGGACGCAGACATTGCCAAAGATACGTCAGTGATAGTTGCAATTCCCGATAACAGTAATTTCTATATCGGAAAAGAGCAATTTCCGCTCGATCAGCTTGGCGTTGTCATCAAAAAGCGTATGGAAGGCAAAACACCCGATAAGCGCATCGTCTACATCAAGAGTGGTGTGGACGTAGATTACGGCCGCGTTGTGCAGGCGATCGAGACTATCCGCAAACAGGATATCGACAAGATCGGACTGGTTGCAGACAAGAAAAAAGGCGTCGAAGCTCCTAAATAAGGACTTCATTGAAGTTTAGAGAGGGATAAAGAAATGGGAATGTCAAGCGGTGGCAAGTCAGGAAGTGCCACACCACAAATCAACGTTACACCTCTGATTGACGTATTGTTGGTTCTATTGATCATCTTTATGGTCATTACGCCGCTAAAACCGAGCCGATTTGAGGCAAAGGTCCCGGCGGAGCCAAAGGACGAACAACAGGTTAACGTCAAACCTAATCCTTTAACGCTCGTTATTTCGATCAACAAAGAAACCAAAGCTATCTCGCTCAATAATGATACTTTCGGCGATGTTACAGACACTGAAAAGCTGTCCAACAAACTGAAAGAAATCTTTAAGGAACGTGAGGCCAACGGTGTATTTCGCGAGGGGTCTAACGAGGTAGAAAAGACAGTGTTTATGAAGGCGCCGAAGTCTGTAAGATACGGCGACGTAGTCAAGGTGATCGATGCTGCGAAAGCAGCCGGTGCATCGCCTATCGGTCTTCAGATCGATGATTTAGCAAACTAATTTTTACCAAAAGTAACAGATGCGGGGGCTTGCCCGATCTTTAAAAAGCTGCTTTTGGTGGTGAATGGAGTTAAATGATGAGATTCTCTCGTGTTGGGGTTTTTGTTCTTTTATCATTAACCGTTTTGATAGGGGCAAATTGCTCATACTATAACCGTATCATTGCCCGCAAGAACCTTGTAGATGGTTCTAAGGCATATAAAGACCGTAAGTTCCCGGAAGCGGAACAGCTTTTTAGAGACGCTGTAGCCCGTGATCCTAAGGGTGAAAATATAGAAGGCAAGACAGCACAGCTTTTCCTTGCCAGAACGCTTCACTCTGAATTTATCGGTAACAGATCGGATAAATCCAAGGCAACTGAGGCTATTACTCAGTATCAAAAAGCCCTTTCGCTCGATCCAAATGACCAGAGCTCATACAAAGCTATCGCTAGCCTCTATGAGAATCTGCAAATGAATGACGAGTATCTAAAATGGGTCACGGAACGTTCGAACAACACAAGTATTCCACCCGAGCAACGAGCCGAGGCTCTAACCTCTCTCGCTTCGAAGAAGAATAGTTGTGCAAATGATATTTCGGATACTGAAAAAACAAAGAAGACGGTTACAAAAGACGGCAAGCAGGTATTTCAATTTGTAAAACCTGAAAACTCTGCGGATTTCGAAACTTTCAAGAAATGTACGGCTGACGGAACCGCTCTTATAGATCAGTCAATTGCCCTCGAACCGGAAGCAGTTAAATCTTCCGCCAGCATTGATGTTAAACCCCTTACGGATGCTCAGCTCCAGACTAAATTGGATCTCCTCAAGGTTTTTGAATCGGCCAGATCGTATAAGACAAGTCTCATGTTTCAGTCGATGCGTCTCGCTGAAATGGAAGGGCGCACTGCTGACCGTGACAACTTGAAAACTCAATCTGAAGAAACCCGTAAAAAGTTTTTGGAATTGAGCGATGTCGTCAAAAAAATTCAGAATGAAATCGATGATCGTGCTGCTGCTAAAGAGGCGGCTACGAAAACTGATGCGGAAAAAAAAGCAGCCGCAGCTAACAAAAAATAAGTCACTTTTCTTTTCAGTAATGGTGGTGCTCAATTACAATTGATTGGGCACCGCTTTTTTGATTTTTATGATCCGTATCGAAGACGTAATAGCAAAGGTTTCAGCTAACCGGCCCGGGGCCGATATTGATCTGATACGTCGCGCTTACTTGTTTTCGGCACTGCATCATCGGGGTCAGACTCGTGCCTCTGGTGAGCCCTATTTAGTTCACCCAATCGAGGTTGCCGAAATACTTGCTGATATGCGTCTTGATGAGGTCAGCGTCTCTACCGGCCTGCTGCACGACGTTGTCGAAGATACACTAGTCGATATTGATACCATCCGTTCGTATTTTGGCGACGAGATTACTCTCCTTGTAGACGGTCTCACAAAGATCGCAAATATTAGCGACCTTTCCAAAGAAAAACAGCAAGCCGAAAACGTCCGCAAGATGGTGTTGGCAATGACGACGGACGTTCGTGTCGTGCTGATCAAACTCGCTGACCGTCTGCATAATATGCGAACGATGCAGTATCTAAAGCCTGAGAAACGCGAACGCATATCTCAGGAAACTCTTGATATTTACGCTCCGATCGCACATCGGCTCGGTATGGGTAAAATGCGGAGTGAATTAGAAGACCTTTCCTTTAAAAATCTCTACCCTGACGATTACAAACGACTTTCAATTGAGGTCGATGCCCGCCGCCCCGAACTCGAAGCTGCTCTCGAAAAAATCCAAGCGACAATTACGGAAAAGCTGACAGAAAATGAAGTTCCTTTCGTACGTATCGAAGGCCGTGTTAAACGCCTCTATTCGCTATGGAAAAAGCTTAATAAACAAAAAATCACGATCAGCCAAGTTTATGATCTTATCGCTGCACGCATTATCACCGAAAACGATCGAAAGTATTGTTATCTGACAATGAGCGTCATTCACGACGTCTGGACTCCAGTTCCTGAGCGTTTTAAGGATTGGATAGCCATACCGCGGGACAATTTATATCAATCCCTGCATACATCAGTAATTGGTGACGGCGGGCAGCCTTTTGAGGTGCAGATCCGCACCGAAGAAATGCATCATATCGCTGAGGAAGGTGTTGCCGCCCACTGGAAATATAAGGACAACGCTCTTGGACAACAAGAAGAGGATGAGGCTCTCGACGTTTTAAGAAAAACCGTAGAAAAGCTTCTATTACCGCTCGTTGAGAATACTGAACAGCATGAAGACTCAGCTGACTTTATTGAAACGCTCAAGCTCGATCTTTACCCGAAGGATGTATATGCTTTCACGCCGATGGGCAAAGTGATTCAACTGCCGCGTGGATCGACACCGATAGATTTTGCCTACGCCATTCACTCCGCCGTAGGCGACACTTGCACCGGATCCAAGATCAATGGACGTATCGTACCGCTTCGCAGCGAGATCAGCAACGGCGATGTGATCGAGATCTTAACGTCTCAAAATTCCAAACCATCAGGTGATTGGTTAGGCTATGCAGTCACCTCGCGCGCCCGAAACCGTATACGTCATTGGATATCGGAGAAGCAGCGTGAGGAGTCGATCGAGA
>JAYVOS010000430.1:0-3466 GCA_043757775.1 Chloracidobacterium sp.
CAGCCGGGATCGGTATCGGGATCGACCGTCTCGTCATGCTGCTGACCAACAAACACTCGATCCGCGACGTGATCCTGTTCCCGCACATGCGACCGGAGAGGAGAGAGAGCGAAAACAGCCCGGAAGAGTCGAAAGATACCGGAAAGCAACCCTCCGAGAGGCTGTAAAAGCTCGCCGGCACGTCTCCAAAAAGTCTATTCCGTGACGAAACAAGGCTATTATCACGGAAATAATAGGCTTTATCGGACAAATAAAAGGCTTTATCGGACAATTAATAGGCTTTATCGGACAAATAAAAGACTTTATCGGACAAATAAAAGACTTTATCGGACAATTAAAGGGCTTTATCGGACAATTAAAAGACTTTATCGGACAATTAAAGGGCTTTATCGGATAAATAATAGGCTTTATCGGATAAATAAAAGACTTTATCGGACAATTAAAGGGCTTTATCGGATAAATAAAAGACTTTATCGGATAAATAAAAGCCGTTATTTTGGAAATGAAGGGCTTTATCACACAAATGATCGTGTTTATCGGAGTTTGAGCGATAGTGTTTAGAACAATTCCTTATACTATTTTTGCTCTCATCGCGTTTGCGTTCAATTCGATACTCTGTCGATTGGCGCTGCGGGGCGATACTATCGACGCTGCGAGCTTTACAGGCGTGCGGCTTGCTTCGGGGGCTATCGTGTTAGTTATACTCAGCTATCTCGTCGGCAAAGGCAGAAATTTGAGCGGTAGCGAGGGTGCCTTTTACACTGGCGAAAACGCTGATCAAGAGACGAAGAACACACTCCCCGGGGCCCGCGTTTCCGCCTTGAGGGGAAGTTGGACTTCGGCGATCTGTCTATTCAGTTACGCGATCTGTTTTTCGCTTGCTTATATCAATCTCACGGCGGGCACGGGAGCGTTAATTCTATTTGGCTCGGTGCAGATGACGATGATGATCGTCACGGTCGCACGCGGCGAACGCCCACGTCTGCTCGAATGGCTTGGCCTCGTAACTGCCATCTCGGGCTTTGTTTATCTCGTGCTGCCGGGGCTAGAATCGCCGCCGTTGAGCAGTTCGCTACTGATGGTCGTCGCAGGTGCTTCGTGGGCAATGTACACGCTGCGCGGCCGTGCGAGCGGCAACCCGCTTGCGGACACGACCGGAAACTTTATTCGCACGATACCATTTGCCGCTGTGGCCGTGATGTTGTTTGTGCCAAATCTTCATCTTTCAAATCGCGGGATGCTCTTCGCGATCCTCTCGGGAGCCATCGCCTCCGGCATCGGCTACACATTTTGGTATACCGCTCTGCGTCATCACACCGCAACCCGCGCCGCCGTCCTCCAACTCGCCGTCCCCATCATCACCGCCACCATCGGCATCCTCTTCCTTGCCGAAGAATGGACAACACGTCTCCTCATCGCTGCGATTCTCATCCTGGGTGGCATCGCGATCACGATATTCGGGCGTAAGCGTTAATAATTACAAAAATCTGATCGGCCTGCTCATTATTTCCCCTAATCCAAGATCGTCGCGCCCGGTCGTGTGATTAATATCGTTGCTGCGGTGGTTACTATTACTTTGCCAACTGCCGTTGTCATTGAGGGCAGCAAAGCGGATCACGTCGCGGCCATATCTTAAGTTGATCTCGTCGATAGATTTGACCAGCCGGTGACGGCGTTCGAAATCGGCTTGTCCGTAGAGTCTTAGAGTCGCGGCGGAGGCCGGAGCCAGGCCGCTCAGTACAATTCCCGCCCGCTTATACTGCATATTTGGCAGAAATACTTTGTCGAGACAGATCGCTACCCATTGATATATCTCGCTCGTAATGTCCGAATAGTAAACCGAATTATACGAATACGCTTGTGAATAATAACGCGGCTCCGGGCGAAAACGGTCTGTTTGCAGATAGACGGTGACGACCTTTGCTACCAGATCGTTCCAACGCATTTTCTCGAGGGCACGTGTCGTAAAATAAAAAACGGCGTTCTTTATTTCCTGAAAATTGCTGATCGTCTGACCGAATGTCCGTGTGTGAGCGATAGACCTATTATCCTTTTCGATGATCTCAAGCGGCAGACATTTGATGCCGTTCAGTTCCATCACGGTCCTTGCTCCAAAAACATTCAGATAGCTGCGGATCTTTTCGGGGTCGGAGTTTTTTAATTCAAACGCCGTAGTGATGCCGCGTTCTTTGAGGTGACTGACCGAGCGGCGGCCGATGCCCCAGATCTTGCCCACCTCGGTCTGCTTGAGAGCAAGATCTGTATAAGGCGAGTTATACAGATCAAGCACGCCATTGGCTTTGACGGACGTTTTCGCGATGTTGTTGGCGAGTTTGGCAAGCGTTTTGGTTTCGGCGGTGCCGACCGAAACGGGAATGCCGGTTTTTTTCAGAATTATCTGTTTCACATGCTCGCCCAAAAGTTTGAGCTTATCGGGTGGCCCCACATCAACAAATGCTTCGTCGATCGAATAAAGCTCGACTACGTCTTTGCCAAGATCTTCGACCAATATCGTATGTATCTGGTTGGCAAAATCCCGGTAAAGAGCATGGCTGCACGAGATTATCGCAGTGTTGTGTTTTTCGAGCAGCTCACGAACCTGAAACAGCGGCTCCGCCATTTTAATGCCGAGAGCCTTTACCTCGTTGCTCCGCGAAATGATGCAGCCGTCGTTGTTGGAAAGCACGACAACCGGCCGATTTTGCAGCTCTTTATTGACAGCCCTCTCGCACGATACAAAAAAATTGTTGCAATCAACCAGAGCCAGAGCATTATCATCGGACGAAGCCATAATATAAAAATTTGTTGCATCTGTGAAACAATAATATAAGAATATTACAGATATAAGAGAAAAGCAAGATTTTTAGAGAGGAATTTTTACGCCGAGTTTATTCGTTGACCATGACCTCGACTGGGTCGATGGTTGAGGCTCGCCAGGCGGGGTAGAGTGCCCCGACGAGGCTGCCGCCGATAGCGATAGCGATGGCGGTTATGACCCAGCCGCGGCTGAATTCGAACTGGAGATTAAATTGACGGGCGATGAGATATGACGAGATGACCGACGCGGCACCGCCGAGAATAATGCCAAAGATGCCGATCATAAAGGCTTCGCCCTCGATGACGCGGATGATAAAACCTTTCGAAGCTCCGAGTGATTTGAGAATGCCGATCTCCTTACGGCGTTCGGTGATGGTCGTGTACATCGAGAGCAGGACAAATATCGTGCTGACGAGTGCTCCGAGAGCGACCAAGACCTTGAGAAAAGTGTTGAGCCCGGGAATGCGTTCTTGAGCGTCGATGACCAGATCGCGAGTGAGATTGATCTTGTTGCCGGGTAGGACCTCGTTGATCTTTGCAGCGACCTTATCGACATCGGCACCGTCTTTGAGCTTGACGAGAATGTATGTGCATTTGTTGGTCTGCAAAGCCTCTTGCATCGCAGTGAGCGACATTTTGATGCGGGCAC
>JAYVOS010000431.1:0-3454 GCA_043757775.1 Chloracidobacterium sp.
TCGCGGCCGGATGTCCACCATCGAACGCGGTGCCGAGCTGACGGTCTTTGGCCTCGTCAGCTACGCCGCCAGCGGCCTGATGTTTTACATGACGCCGCAAACGCTGACAATTATCTCCGGAATCCAGTCCGGAATGGCAGGCGTTGTGTGGTTTGTGCGGGAAAGGAAGGGAAAGAGCACTATTCATGATAGGATTGGTTGAGATCAGGAGAACTCTTACAAATTTATGTTGTCAAAAGTCTTTCTTTTTTTAACAGTTTTTCTCTTCATGCTCTCCGTGTCTGGATAGGACAAGGTCTCTCCTAATATAAAGCTACTAAAATTTTCGAACGTTGATAACGGGTTTCCATTCGCGACTTTCGCTAAACGGGTAGGCACGGTTCAGAAAGGAGAAACCGTCTTAATTGATGGCGTCAAGGTGACGACAAGTATCCATATTTTGAAAAAGCCTGTATTCGTCTCGACTGAGATGTGCAGCATCATTGCCGAAATCCAAGTGCCTTTTTTGGATGATTCCCAGTTTTTCCGGGTGAAGAAGTTCATTTCCTACCAATTAGCAAAGCAGACCTTCGCGTACGAAGTTGAGTACGAGTTTTTCGACGCGGACTCGGGGGAGGAAATTGGCGCAACAACCTCGGGATTTTACGTGGACCAAAACGGTAGCGGAAAGTTCTTCATCGAGTGCGTTGAGAACTTCAAATTACCCAAGATCCCTGAATGGGTTAAAGTCCCCGTTAAATAATCGAAACAAAAGAAAGGCTGCTTTCGCAGCCTTCAATGCTCATCAACTCAGCGTTATCGGATATTTGGGTGAAAAGTTGCCGAATTGTTCGTTCTTTTTGATAAAGACGGCGCGGATGCGGCCGTTTTCGGGGGTTCCGGGGGTTGCGGGAGTTATTGTGAACGTGCCGGGCGTTTTTGTGAGGAACGCGACGGTTGACCAGGTGGCGGCGCCGCTTCGTTGGTATTCGACACGCATTGCGTCCATGCCCTGCATCGATCCGGCGACGGTGACCTCGTAGCCGACGGCGGTCGAGACCTTGAGATCGGGGGCAACTGAGCCCTCGAAAAGCTTTTCGGTCGCGGGTTTGACGATCATCAGGTCTTCGCCGATGGCCTGCGTATAGCCGGGTGCGGCGACGATGACATCACGCAGTTCGCGAAATTCCGTCAGTATCCCGATGAAAGAGCCTGCGACGGCGGTGTATGCCGGATACGTCGGCGGGGCGGGTGCGGCGTCGCCGGCGGGCGAACCTTTTAGGATAATGTCGCGCCACTCGACCAGCGATTCGGTCGTTGCGCGGGCCTGCACGACATAAGTATAGACCGCGACAAACTCATTGCAGATGAGCTTGATCCGATCTATCTGAGCCGACGTTATCGGCAGTATAGATTTGTACCCCTCGACCTTTACGAGCACATTTTGAAACATAACGAGCATGTCCGCCAGACGCGACGGCATCCAATCTGTAGCTGAAGCCATATTTTTTACCTTCCTTTTTTTGTGATGGAACCGGCGTTCCGGTAAAGGGGCTCAGGCAGCGGGGAACTCAACTGTCGGGGTCTCTCGCGGTGGAACTACCGGCGATCCATGCGAAATTTGTTTGTTTCGCACAGCGCAATTGATGTTTCAAAGCGGGCAATGGATGCCTCAAGGGCAGCCTTTTTTTATACAAGGGCAACCTTGAACAACACAAGGCAAACCCTGAACGCCACAAGGGCGACCCTGCACGCCCCAAGGCAAACCCTGAACAACAAAAGGCCAACCCGGAACAACGCAAGGTCGCCCTCAGATCACGCAAGGCAATCCTTAAACCATTAAAGGCCACGCTTGAATCGCAAAAGGCATACGCCAAACGACAAAAGGCAGCCCGTGGGACGTTCAAGGTCGCCGTAGAATCGCTTAATTCGAGCCTAGGACGGTATTATGTTCACATGAAGAAAAAAAGTGATTCCGAGATCGGACAGGATTATTTCTACGGGTCTGGAACGGGTAAGAATTATCGTAAAGCCTTTCCATATCTTCTTCGAGCGGCGGAGAAGGGAGATGTCCATTGCCAAAACCTTGTCGGCTTCTGCCTTTCAAACGGTTTGGGAATTGACAAGGATCCTCTCCTTGCGCAGAAGTGGTACGAGAAGGCGGCCTCAAAGGATCACATCGAGGCACTCTTCGCTTTGGCCCTTATCCACGAGGAAAGCAATCCAAAAAAAGCTTTCCAGCTATACAAACGAGCGGCTGAGCGGGGACACGATTGGGCACAATGCAATTTGGCCATCTGTTATTTAGACGGGACTGGAACAAAGCAAAACGACGCTCTTGGAATTATTTGGATGAGGCGAGCAGCTCGGCAGGGCGACGCAAAGGCTCAATACAATCTTGGCGAGGCATACCTGTTCGGAGATGCTATAAGGGCAAACCGGCGACACGCCGAAGCGTGGCTAAAAAAGGCTGCCGCACTCGGACACAAACTTGCGATCAAGCGTCTCAAAACCGATTTCAAATAAAAACGAATTCTACGCCGTGATTATCACCGCTTTGGAGCCGGTTAGTTCGGAGAAGTCTTTTGTGTAGATGGTATCGACGCGGCGGACCTCGCTGATGGTGTCGACGATGTCTTGGGTCTGGATAAAGCCGGATTCGACGTGGGCGACGGCCCAGTTTCGAATGTGCGAAGAGCGTCGGAGCGTTTCTTCGAGCTGGTGCAGGTATTGCGATTTGGTCTCGGTCGCCGCGCCGAGCGTTCCGGCGATGCCGGATTCGAGATCGTTCCAGAAATCGCCGCCGTTGCGTAGCCACTCTTCGCGCCAGGCGTTGCGGCCGAGCTTGCCACGTGTGTTTTGCGTGTGGGCAGCGGGCAGACGCAGAAACATCAGGTCGGCGGGCGTCTCGGCAAGGAAATCGTCGGGCTTTTTATTGGAGCAGGTGTTTGTCTCGCCGTTGTTGTAGGGCTCCGGCTGGACCGACCAGAGGCGTCGATAGGCGGTCGAAAGCGGCTGACGCAGCTCACGCGTTTCTTCTTTGAACGACAGCGCGTAATCGCCGACCGCCATCGCGATGCTCGCGGCTATCGCCTGTGACATCTGCGACGAGAGGCGGTCGATATTGCGCCGGACGTTGTCAAACCACCACGAATCCGTCTCCGTAAACCAGTGGGGAAGCGCCGCGTTTTGCAGACGATAGCCGGGAACGTAGGCGTCTTCGAGCACGAGGTTGACATCGTCGTCGGACAGACGCTCGCCGTTATTCGCGATCTGAGCGTAGTTTCGCGTCCACGCAGACTGGAGCGGGTCGTTCGCCAAAACCCTCGCGTCCCAGCGTTTCAGATAGCTGCCGATGGCTGGCTGATCAGTGAACGGGATCGCGACCGTGCCGAATTTAAACCGCCGCAGCACGTTAAGGTCGAACGCGAGCCAGCTTTTCGGTGAAGGTTTGGTTTGTCCGTGCATAAGCAGT
>JAYVOS010000432.1:0-12848 GCA_043757775.1 Chloracidobacterium sp.
ATCGGGACCGAAGCCACGGGGAGTCTGTGGTGGTTTGAGAAGTTGCTCTTTGACAATGGAATTACGCTAAAGATCGGAGATCCGAGGATGATCCGTCGGGCAGCATTATCAAGGCACAAGAACGACCACAGGGATGCGGAGACTATCCTGGATCTATTGATGCGGGGACAGTTTCCGGCGATCACGCCAAGGAGCGAGCGGAGCCGGGAGATGCTCGATCTGCTGAACTATCGTCAGTCTTTGGTGAGCAAGCGGACATCGGTGGTGAATCAGCTGCAGGCGTTCGCACGTTCGAAGGGCTTGCCGAGGTTCCGGCTTCCGGCGGTAAAGGCGAGAAAGAAAGTGGAAGAGGTTCCGGTGACACAGGTTGAGCGGCTGCTGGTCGCCTCTCGGTTCGATCTTTGCGACGAACTGACACGCCAGATCAAGGCTGTGGAGGCGAGGCTCGAAGAAGAGGTGAATAGGGAGGAGCGTGCTCGACTGCTGATGACGCATCCCGGGATCGGGCTGATCAACGCAATGGCACTTGTTCACACACTCGGGGATGTCCGACGCTTCCGCCGCAAGGAAGAGGTCGTGGCATTCGTAGGACTCGACCCGCTCGAGAAAAGCTCGGGCGAGACGAGGCGGATCGGTTCGATCAGCAAGCGAGGTTCGCGGCTCGCAAGGCACCTGCTCGGGCAGGCCGCCCAGGCAAGTCGCGATAAGAAGATACGGAAGTTCTATTCCGAGGTTAGCCGTCGTAGAGGCCGCCCGAAAGCAAAAGTTGCAGCGGCCCGTAAGCTCCTCATTAACTGTTATGTCATGCTTCGTGACAATATCAGCTACGAGGAGTTTACACGGCGGGGCGAAGTTGGTCTGTACGAGGGGTCAGGAGAGGTGACGGGGAAACCCAGCTCAGTCTCTGAAGGCCTGATGGTACGGCCAGCCATCTTCGAGTAGTCGAAGATGAGCCAATAAGGTTTCATGTAGCCAGCCGCTCCAAGGAAGCTGTGCACGAATAGATGATGGCATTCGCTAAAACAAGCGGTGCGGGTTTGAAAGAATCTAACTAAAAACGGAGGCGCCGGTTGTTCTCTTTTGTCACCCAATCAAACGCACCTATCGCATCCCCAAGATGCCACAATACTCGTGCGCTTGACTTTAGGGGTTACTTCATAGATGACCCCGTTCTGACTAGTAGAATCGCAGTGCCTGCCCCCCGTTCTTTGCGTGATTTGTTGCCGCATAACTCAGAATATCGATAAACACAGGCTTTTGTGAGATATAAGCGGATCGGGACGTGGGAGTTGCGGTCCGTTTTGGCTTGTTTAGAGGTCATTTTGGGATGGCAGAGACCTATTCCGTCACAGCAGAGGGTTATTCTGTGACGGCAAGAACCTTTGCTGAGGCAGCAGAGACCTATTCTGTCACAGCAGAGGGTTATTCCGTGACAGCAGAGGACTGTTATGAGGCAGATCGGTCTTCGCTTAACAAACAAAAAGGCCGCGAACTCTACGCTCGCGGCCATCTTGAATGTAACTAAGAGCCGCCTAAAGGCGGGACTCCAAGCTGGTTTATAACTCATCGTCGGCATCGACCTTCATGGCTTCGTCGATATCAAATACCTCAACCGCCTCGTCCCCGACGAGATCGTCTCCGTCGAGATCGTCGTCGAAATCGATGTCGATGTCAGGCATTGGTTCAGGTTGCGGTAGGTCGATACCGCCGCGGATGTAGTCATTCATTTCGTCAAACTCGTCCTCCTGCTTACGGTTTTCCGTAGCATCGGGAGCGACCTTGACGTTGCGGTAATATTTCATACCCGTTCCGGCCGGGATGAGGCGTCCCATGATGACGTTCTCTTTCAGGCCGCGTAGATAATCGATGCGTCCTGAAATGGCCGCCTCGGTAAGCACGCGGGTCGTTTCCTGGAAGCTGGCCGCCGAGATGAATGAATCGGTCGAAAGCGATGCTTTCGTGATACCGAGCAAGAGCGGTTCGCCGACAGATGCCTGTCCGCCCTCTTCGCGAACGCGAGCATTCTCGTCCTCGTAACGGAAACGATCGACCTGTTCCTCAAGCAAGAATTCGGTATCACCGACCTCTTTGATCTTGACCCAGCGGAGCATCTGGCGAACGATAACCTCGATGTGCTTATCGTTGATGTTTACACCCTGCAGGCGATAGACCTCTTGGATCTCGTTCACGATGTAATTCTGCAACGCTTCCATACCGAGGACACGCAGAATGTCGTGCGGGTTGAGCGGGCCGTCCATGAGCGGTTCGCCCGAACGGACGCGGTCGTCCTCCTGCACGTTGATGTGCGTACCACGCGGAATGTCGTACTCGCGTTCGCTGCCGTCCTCACCGGTGATGATGAGCTTACGTTTACCCTTTGAGATCGGGCCGAATTTAACGACGCCGTTGATCTCAGACATAACAGCGGTTTCGCCCGGACGCCGTGCTTCGAAAAGCTCGACGACACGCGGCAGACCGCCGACGATGTCCTTTGTCTTGGTGGTTTCACGCGGGATCTTGGCAATAACGTCGCCCGGCTCGACTTCCTGGCCGTCTTCGACGATCAGATTCGCCGTGATCGGCATCTGATAGGTCTTTTGGACCTTGCTGCCGCTGCGGATCTCAAGACGCGGCTGATTTTTCTCATCCGAATCTTTGACCACGAGGCGTTTCTGCCCTGTGACCTTATCGATCTCTTCTTCGACCGTCTTGCCTTCTTTGAGATCCTGATACTTAACAACACCCTTGACCTCGGTCAAGATGGCGAAGGTAAACGGATCCCAAGTGACGAGGATCTGATCCTCTTTAACTTTCTGGCCGTCTTTGACGTGGACCTCAGCACCGTAGACTACCTTGTAGTGGGCAACTTCGCGGCCGCGTTCGTCAACCAGTGCTATCTCAGACTGGCGACGCATCGAGACCATTTCGCCCTTACGGTTTTTGATGAGGTTGATATCGCCGAGGAACCTGACGGTTCCGTCCATCGCGGCGACGTGCTGTGTTTCCTGCTCGAGACGTGCCGTACCACCGACGTGGAACGTACGCATCGTGAGCTGAGTGCCGGGTTCGCCGATAGACTGTGCGGCGATGACACCGACCGCCTCGCCGATCTCGACCGTGTTGCCGGTCGCAAGGTTGCGACCGTAACATTTGACGCAGATACCGCGACGCGATTCGCAGGTAAGAGGGCTACGGATCTTGACCTTTTGCAGGCCGGAAAGCTGAACGCTTGCACCGAGATCTTCGTCGATTTCGACACTCGCAGCGACGATAACGGTGCTATCGATCGGATCTATAATGTCATCAAGAGCCGTGCAGCCGACGATGCGGTCACGCAGGGATTCGACCTCTTCACCGTTACGGATGATAGCCTCGGCCCAGACACCGCGCATCGTGCCGCAGTCCTGTTCCGAAACGATCACGTCCTGTGCGACGTCAACCAGACGGCGTGTCAGATAACCTGAATCAGCCGTTTTGAGCGCCGTATCGGCGAGGCCCTTACGAGCACCGTGCGTCGAAATAAAGTACTGGAGAACGTCCAAGCCTTCGCGGAAATTCGCGAGGATCGGATTTTCGATGATCTCACCCGAAGGTTTCGCCATCAGGCCGCGCATACCGGCGAGCTGGCGGATCTGAGCGTCCGAACCACGAGCACCGGAATCGGCCATCACGAGGATCGGGTTCAGTTCGTTGCGTTCCTGTTCGCGGGTGTGCATCGCCTTAAACATTTCTTTGGCGACGTGATCGGTCACGTCAGACCAGATAGCCGTCACCTTATTGGTACGCTCCATGTCGGTCATCGTAGCGTCTTCGTACTGGAGACGAAGTTTCTCGACTTCCTTAAGAGCCTTAGCAATGATCTCTTTTTTGCTCGGCGGTGTGACCATATCATCGATACCGATCGAGATGCCGGAGCGTGTCGCGGCCAGAAAGCCCATCGTCTTGAGATCGTCGAGCAGCATGACGGTCGGCTCGTGACCGAGTTTCAAGTGGCAAAATGTAACGAGCGACTGCAAGCCTTTCTTTTTCAGCACGCCATTGACGTACGGCAGTCCGTCACGCGTTAGACGTTCGTTAAATATCGCACGTCCGACTGTCGTGTCGATGACCTGATCGATGCCCTCGCGCACTGTCGCGTGCATCACATCCTGGTTATGCAGCTCCATATCCAGGTCGATCAGATCGCCTTTCCAGCGAAGACGGATCTTCGTCTGCGTTTCGACCAGTCCCGCGTCGAGTGCGAGGATAACGTCATCGATAGCACCGAACGCCTTGTTATCGCCTTTCATTTTGTCGCGGGCAAGCGTCAGGTAATAACAGCCCAGAACGATGTCCTGCGACGGCACCGCGATCGGCTGTCCGCTTGCCGGCGAAAGCAGATTGTTCGACGCTAGCATCAAGACGCTGGCTTCGATCTGTGCTTCGGCTGAAAGCGGAATATGCACGGCCATCTGGTCACCGTCGAAATCGGCGTTGAACGCCGTACAGACGAGTGGGTGAATGCGGATAGCTTTACCTTCGACCAAAACAGGTTCGAAAGCCTGAATACCGAGACGGTGAAGCGTCGGAGCACGGTTTAAGAGAACCGGATGCTCGCGAATAACTTCTTCGAGAATGTCCCAAACGATCGGCTCTTGGCGTTCGACCATTTCGCGTGCCTGTTTGATCGTCGCGGCGTGAGCGTCTTTCTCGAGCTTGTTGTAGATAAACGGCTTGAACAACTCCAGAGCCATTTTCTTCGGCAAACCGCACTGGTGCAGCTTGAGCTCAGGGCCGACGACGATAACCGAACGTCCCGAATAGTCAACACGCTTTCCGAGCAGATTCTGACGAAAACGTCCCTGTTTACCTTTGAGCGTTCCCGACAAAGATTTGAGCGGACGATTGTTAGCTCCGCGAAGCACACGGCCGCGGCGTCCGTTGTCAAACAACGCATCAACTGCCTCTTGCAGCATACGTTTTTCGTTGCGGACGATAACCTCAGGAGCGTGAAGCTCAATGAGTTTCTTAAGACGGTTGTTGCGGTTGATCACGCGGCGATAAAGATCGTTAAGATCAGATGTCGCGAAACGTCCGCCGTCGAGAGGCACCAGCGGGCGAAGCTCCGGCGGGATGACCGGGATCACGTCGAGGATCATCCACATCGGATTGTTACCCGAACGCAGGAATGAATTCGACACCTTCAAACGCTTGGAATATTTAAGCTTTTTCTGTTGCGAGGTCTCGACCTTCATCTTGGCACGAAGCTCTTCGACGAGCTCGGCAATGTCGATCTGCTGGAGCAGATCTTTGATCGCCTCGGCACCCATTTTCGCAACAAACTGATTCGGGTAGTCCCGCGTCAATTCGCGAAAACGCTCGTCCGTAAGTAGATCTTTCTGCTTGAGATCAGGCACGTCGCCTTCGTCAACGACGATGTAGGTCTCAAAATAAAGGATCTTTTCGAGGTCGCGCAGGGTGATGTCGAGCAAGTGGCCGATTCGCGACGGCAGTCCCTTAAAGAACCACACGTGCGAACAGGGCGAAGCAAGCTCGATGTGGCCGAGGCGTTCGCGTCTAACCTTAGACTGCGTGACCTCGACGCCGCATTTGTCGCAGATAACGCCGCGATGCTTCATGCGTTTGTACTTACCGCACAGACATTCCCAATCCGAGACCGGGCCGAAAATACGTGCGCAAAACAGGCCGTCGCGCTCCGGTTTGAACGTTCGGTAGTTGATCGTCTCGGGCTTCGTGACCTCGCCGTGCGACCACGAACGTATCTTCTCCGGCGACGCTAAGCTGATGCGGATCGCTTCGTAATTTGTGGTCAATTGTGTCTTGTTATCGTTATTAAATCGAAACATATATCTCCAAAAAGAGTTTGTAGAGTTTCTTGAGTTCGTTGAGTTTTGAGATCCGATCTCTAAAAACTCAACGAACTCTACGAACTCACGACTAGTTAATCAGCTCCTACGATGGCATCAACGCCGGCAAGTACTTCCTCGGGATCGATCTCATCTTCCTGGATGAGCTCGACATCGAGACATAGTGACTGCAGCTCACGAACAAGCACGTTAAACGATTCGGGAATGCCCGGCTCGAAATTCGAAACGCCCTTGACGATAGTTTCGTAGATCTTCGAGCGGCCGGCGACATCGTCGGATTTGCATGTGAGCAATTCCTGCAGAATGTGTGCAGCACCGTATGCCTCAAGAGCCCAAACTTCCATTTCACCGAAACGCTGTCCGCCAAACTGTGCCTTACCACCCAGCGGTTGCTGAGTAATGAGCGAGTATGGCCCGATCGAGCGGGCGTGGATCTTATCGTCCACAAGGTGTGATAGTTTGAGCATATATATGTAACCGACGGTTACCTTTTGCTCGAACTGATCGCCCGTCAACCCGTCATAGAGACGCGTTTTGCCTGACAAACCAACCGAAGGCGGCAGGCCAAGCTCATCGTACTTAGCGTTTGCCTGACCTATGTAGCCCTTGATCTCCTCTTCGCTTGCACCGTCGAAAACAGGTGTCGCGAAGTGCAGCCCCAGAACGCGTGCGTCCCAGCCGAGATGCGTCTCGAGGATCTGTCCGACGTTCATACGCGACGGCACACCCAGCGGATTGAGCACGATCTCGACCGGAGTTCCGTCCGGCAGATACGGCATATCCTCTTCCGGCAATATGCGGGCGATAACACCCTTGTTACCGTGACGTCCGGCCATCTTGTCGCCAACGCTCAATTTACGTTTCATCGCGACAAAGACCTTGACCATCTTGATCACGCCCGGCGGCAGTTCGTCGCCCTGCTTGAGCTTGGTGATCTTTTCGTCGTAGATGTCACGCAGAATGTTGATCTGGCGTTCCGTACGGTTTTCGTATTCCTTGACCTCATCAGCGATATTGACGTTACCCGAAGCAACCTCAGCTTTACGGAGATGACGTGTTTCGACACCAGCCAGCTTTTCGCGGCTGAGCGTTTCGCCTTTCTTGAGCAACACGTCTTTGCCGTCAACGAGGTCTTTCGTAAGCTTGCGGCCGTCGAAAAGCTCGTAGATACGCTCGTCACGCTGCTCCTGCAGGATGCGGATTTCGTCATCGAGATCACGGTGAAAATCTTCTTCTTCCATTCCCTCAATATCAAGTGAACGCTCGTCCTTGTCCTGACCTTTACGCGTAAAGATCTGAACGTCAACGACCGTGCCGTCGATTCCTGGAGGGCAGGTAAGCGAAGCGTCTTTTACGTCGCCGGCTTTTTCACCGAAGATGGCACGAAGAAGTTTTTCCTCAGCCGTCAGCTGTGTTTCGCCCTTAGGCGTAACCTTACCGACGAGCACGCTGCCCGGTTTTACCTGAGCACCGATCCGAATAATGCCGCTCTCGTCGAGATCGCGGAGCATATTTTCACCGATATTCGGGATGTCACGCGTGATCTCCTCTGGTCCCAATTTGGTGTCGCGAGCCTCGATCTCCAGTTCCTCAATGTGGATCGACGTATAATAGTCATCCTTAACGAGGCGTTCGGAGACGAGGATTGCATCCTCAAAGTTGTAACCACGCCAAGGCATAAATGCCACCAGCACGTTGCGTCCCAAGGCGAGTTCACCGCGATCGGTACAAGGACCATCAGCGATGACCTGGCCTTTTTTGACGCTCTCGCCGACCTGGACGATCGGCCGCTGGTTGATACAAGTGTTCTGATTAGAACGCTTAAACTTAACGAGCGAGTAAATATCCGCCGTCACCTCACGCGAGATCGTGCCGTCAACCTGATGGTCGGCTTTGACGATGATGCGTTCGCTATCGACGTAATCGACGACGCCGTTACGTTTGGCGATGACCACAGCACCCGAATCTCGGGCGGCGATCTTTTCCATACCGGTTCCGACATACGGCGACTCAGCACAAAGCAGCGGCACTGACTGACGTTGCATGTTCGATCCCATGAGCGCACGGTTGGCGTCATCATTTTCAAGGAACGGGATCAGCGACGCAGCGACCGAAACAAGCTGTTTCGGCGAGACGTCCATATATTGCGTGTCCATCCGGTCAGCGGTGATAAATTCACCTTTCTGCCGCGCAGCGTTTCGTTCGTTGACGATGTTGCCTTTATCATCGAGCTCGATGTTCGCCTGGCCGATGATCCATTTATCTTCTTCCCAAGCGGTCAGGTAAAACGGCCACGGCTCAAAATCGGCAATTTGTCCGCCTTTGATCTTTTTATTTGCGGCCTCAACATTTTCGAGAGGCACGTGCTCGCCGGGTTTGAACGGCGTATCTCCGCCATTGTGTATGCGGACGTATTCGATCACTCGGCCATCGACGACCTTACGATAAGGTGATTCGATAAAGCCGAATTCGTTGATACGTGCAAAACACGAGAGCGACGAGATCAGTCCGATGTTCGGGCCTTCAGGCGTTTCAATGGGACAGATGCGGCCGTAGTGCGTCGGATGAACGTCGCGGACCTCGAATCCCGCACGTTCGCGGGACAAACCACCTGGTCCCAGTGCCGAAAGACGACGCTTGTGCGTAATTTCCGACAGCGGGTTGGTCTGATCCATAAACTGCGAAAGCTGCGACGAACCAAAGAACTCGCGGACAGCTGCCGTCACCGGCTTTGCGTTCACGAGGTCACGCGGCATCGTGGTGAACATGTCCTGTTGGATGGACATCTTCTCCTTGATCGCGCGTTCCATACGCTCTAAACCGATGCGAAACTGATTTTCGAGCAGCTCGCCCACAGCACGAACGCGGCGGTTGCCGAGATGATCGATATCGTCTTGGCCAAAATTCTCACTGTCTCTTTTCATACGAAGCAGGTAATTGACCACTTCGATAAAATCGGTCGGTGCGAGCAGCGGATCAGTGATGCGATCCTTTTCAGGACGGCCCATCTTAATATTAAATTTCAGACGCCCGACCCGCGACAGGTCAAACCGGCGTGTGTCGAAGAACATTCCCTCGAGCAGACGGTAAGCTGTCGGCACGGTCGGAGGATCGCCCGGACGCATCTTGCGGTAAATTTCGAGCAGAGCATCGACCGGTTTGCCTATCGGGTCTTTTCTCAATGTTGAGGCAATGATCTCGCCGATGATGTCGCGTTTCGGAAAAAATACCTTAAAGCTTGCGATGCCTTCTTCGACGATCTGCGAGAGCTTGCCGGCGACGATCTCAGTGTTAGCCTCAATGATGACCTCACCGGTTTCGATGTTGACCACATCTTCGAGTGCAAATGCACCCTCGAAATCAGCGGCAGCAACCTCGACTTTTTTCGTGCCCATGCGGCGAAGATCGGCGATGGCTGATTTGGTTACTTTTTTACCCTTGCGTGTAACTTCTTCTTTTTTGTCCTTAATGTCCGCTTCGGCACGCATCCCGACGAGATGTGTCTCACCAGACTCAGTAACTGAAACAAAGAGCTTACCCTTTTCGATGACGACCTCGTCCGTAACGTAAAAGAGCTCGAGGATGCTTGCGTCAGAATATTCGGCGTTCTTAACGACTTCCTCAAGGATCTGATCCGACACCGTTTTCATGTCGATCTGCGGATTTAACCACAGGCCGAGAGCACGGAGGAATACGGTCGCGATGATCTTACGTTTGCCCAGACGCGCGTGCAGGATGCCTTTTTGGTCGTATTCAAATTCGACCCACGAACCTCTATAAGGAATGATCTTAGCGAGGTAATCGTCGCGATCACCCTTAAAAAATACCCCGGGCGAACGGTGAAGCTGCGAAACGATGACGCGCTCTGTTCCATTAATAATGAAAGTGCCGTTATCGGTCATCAGCGGGATCTCGCCGAAGAAAACGTCCTCTTCTTTAATGTCGCGGATCGTCGAGACGTTTGTCTCGGGGTCCTTGTCATAAACCGTCAGGCGAATTTTCACCTTGAGCGGCACGCTGTACGACATACCGCGTTCCTGACATTCCTGCTGATCATGCTTGTGCTTGAGGCCGACCGGCTCACCGCAGTTGTTGCAGAGATTAGGACGGACAGCGTTGAACGTGCCGCAGTTTTTACAGAGAACTTCGGCAGGGTTAAAAGGATCGACCTTGATCTTGGCCGAGCAGTTTTTACAGTTGGCACGCAGGTGCTCTAGGCCCTCGAGGTTGCCGCATTTACACTGCCAGTTGCCGATCTGATATTCGACGTATTCGAGCGTCGCCGTCTCGCGAAAGTCCGAGACCGGAAAGATCGAGGCAAAGACCGACTGCAGACCGACGTAGTCGCGCTCCTCAGGTATCAGATCCATTTGCAGAAATCTGTTATAAGATTCGCGTTGGACCTCGATAAGATTTGGGATCTGAGCTGACGTATAGATCTTCGAAAAATCCACTCGCTCAGGAGATTTGCTTGTGCGTTTCCCGAGTCCGGTTGTGCTGCTTTGAAGAGGATTATTGATCATATAATTAATTGCGAGATGCTATAAAATAACCTGTTGATTTTTGCGAGCTTTGCTGATACGATTCCCGTAACGAAAAACTCCCAAAATCGTTCGCGATAAAGACGGCAAACGCGGCCTTGGGCAAAGTTTACCCAGACCGCTTATAAGCAGTTAATGCTTAATTCTAGTTTTCGAGAACGTGCCGAAAATGGACACCAACTCTCCACTCGTTTGCGACTCGTGCCGCGTCTAAAACCAACGGAAACTATTGTAAACAATAGATATTTCCGATCCGACCAAACTGGCTATCGCAGCCCTGAAAAATAAGATAGAGCGCGAACCAAATAGTTTAGCAATAACTTTTCAAAAATACAAACGTTGAGATGCCCGCATAACGGCGAGCACCCCAACAGATGTAATTTGTTATTTGAGCTCGACGGTTGCGCCTGCTTCGGTAAGCTTCGCTTTGATCTCGTCTGCTTCTGCCTGCGAAACGCCTTCTTTCAGCGCTTTCGGAGCAGCATCGACGAGGTCTTTGGCTTCTTTCAAACCGAGACCGGCGACGACTTCGCGGACGATCTTGATGACCGCGATCTTGTTGCCCCCGGCGGAGGTCAACACAACATCGAATGTATCTTTTACTTCGGCAGCAGGTGCATCTCCACCCGCAACAGCAACTGCAGCAGGTGCAGCAGCGGCCGCAGCCGAAACGCCGAATACTTCTTCGAGTTCCTTGACCAATTCCGACGCTTCGAGAAGCGACATTCCTTTTAAATACTCAACTACGTCATTTTTTGTAACTGCCATGATTTTATCTATCTCCTATTTAGGGTTCTGGTTTAGTTTAGAGTGCGGGCTTTAGCCCGTAAACACGCGATAAATCGCGCACTCTAAACGGTTCATTCGCCGCTAGAACCCAGGGACGTGTCGAGAACGGGTTGCATCACCTTTCTCTTCATATCCGAAGTCGTGTGACCTGACTAATCACATCGACTCGTTTTCCTTGGTACGGCTATAACGGGCGTCACCGCCCGCAATTTCAAATTTCAGATCTCAAATTTGAGATCGAAAAAACTATTCAGCCTTTTCCTCAGCTTCTGCTTCGGGGGCTTCTTCTGCAACTTCTTCGGTGGTTTCGGCCGGCGCTTCTTCCGCTGTCGCCTCTACTGCCGGGGCTTCTTCCGCCACAGCCTCAACCGCAGGGGTTTCTTCGACTGCCTCTGCAACTGCTTCTGCCGCTGGCTCTTCAGCCTTAGCTTCCACGGCCGGAGCAACCGAACCGTCAGCCGGTTTGGCATCGCCGATGAGTTTTACAACTACTGCCAGGTTACGCGGCACGGCATTAATGACCGTAACGAGTCCCTGAGCCGAGCTGTTGATAACCCAGAGCAGTTTAGAAATAAGCTCTTCTTTCGAAGGAAGATTTGCGATCGTCGTGAGCTGTGTCAGATCAACCAGCTTGCCGTCAACCACGCCCGTTTTGAACGTGTAATTATCGGCGTTGTCCTTCATGAATTTCGAAATTGCTTTCGAAAGCACAACGGCGTCACCGTCTGACCACGCAAGTGCCGTCACGCCTTTGAAGTGCTCCGAAGCATCTTCGAACGGCGTTCCTTTAACGGCGATACGTGCCAGAGTATTTTTTACAACTTCGTATTTAGCACCGGCTTCACGCAATGAATTGCGAAACTCCTGATCCTTTGCGACCGTCACGCCGGTAAAGCTGACGACCATCGCGGAACTCGATGATTTTAGCGATTCCGTGAGGGCGGTTAAATCGTTCTGTTTTGTTTCTCTTGATTTCATTTCTTTATTCGCTCCTCACTTTACGCGTATGCAAGCTCGTCGAGCAATACGCCCGGGCTCATCGTCGCAGCTAAGTTAATTTTCTTTAGGTAACGTCCTTTTGCGGTGGTCGGCTTTGCCTTCATCACGGCACGGATCAGAACCTGTGTATTCTCGGCGAGCTTGTCGTCGTCAAACGACACTTTGCCGACTGGCGAGTGAATAACGCCCGTCTTATCGACGCGGTATTCGACCTTTCCGGCCTTGGTCTCTTCGATAGCAGTTTTCACGTCCATCGTAACCGTTCCTGTTTTTGGATTCGGCATTAGGCCTCGAGGACCGAGAACCTTACCGAGCTGACCAACCTTACCCATCATATCGGGTGTCGCGATCAGTGCGTCAAAATCGAGCCAGCCGCCTTTGATCTTTTCGACGATATCATCGCCGCCGGCTTCGTCCGCACCTGCTTCTTGAGCTTCGCGGATCTTGTCGCCCTGCGCGATAACAACGACCTTTTTAGCCGCTCCGCCCAGTCCGTGCGGCAGAACGATCGTTCCGCGTACGAGCTGATCCGCCTTTCGCGGGTCAACACCCAGCCACATCGTCAGTTCGACTGTCTCGTCAAACTTTGCAAATGCGATCTCTTTCAACTTCGCAACCGCTTCTTCCAGCGTATGCTTTTTATGCAGCTCAA
>JAYVOS010000433.1:0-3429 GCA_043757775.1 Chloracidobacterium sp.
AATTGGTTCAATATACGCCTTTCCTGCCAATATAATAAATTTGTCATTTTGAAGGTCTGCAATTCTCCCTAATTGTTCTAGAACTTTAAATTCCCATAATTTTGCCTCTTCTTTCGTAAGTATTTTCAGGTTTGGTTTTTTAGCTCTTTTGAGAGGTGACACATAGCTCAAGCTAACGTCATAAGGTTCAATTTCTTTTTCAAGGCCCAGCACGTGATGCAATGCTGAAAGTATAAAAATATTGTCCGGTTTTAATGACTTACCATATGCCAGACTATTGGTAAATAGGGGTCCTTTGTATAGGTCTTTCGCCGGTAGCTTTGTATTACCTTTTCTGGAAACACATGATATCAATACTATTCGTTTCATGTTGACGCACCTTCCACGAAATCTCTTATATCACGAAACGGTTTGTCCGCGTCGGTGAAATCGGGGCGGTAGTAGTGCGACGCGGATTCGTATTCCTGCATGAAACCTTCTTCGATGCCGAGGTCGTCGAGGAGCGAGACGGCTTCGAACCACTCGCCTTCGCTGATGCGTCGTGAGAGTAGGATATAGCCTTCGTCGGTCGCGGCTTTGTTGGTGGCGTAGTATTGGGCCATGAGCGAAATGGCGGTTTTTGGTGATAGCTCGTCGCGGATCCAACGCAAGTTATCTTCGATATCAGCGATGCCGTTTGGCAGGACGAGCAGGCGGATCATGAGGCCGCGTTTTAGCAACCCGTGGTCGCCAAAAACAAGCGTGTCGCCCATTTGGCGGTGCATTTCCTTGATCGCGGCACGGGCGTGTTCGCGGTAATCGCGGACCTTGGAATACTGAAAACCTGCGTCCGAATCGGCGTATTTTAGATCTGGCAGATAGATATCGACGATGCCGTCGAGTAGCCTCAGCACCTCGACCGAATCGTAGGCGTTGGTGTTATAGACGATCGGCAAACGCAGGCCTTTTTCGGCGGCGATCAAGATCGCACGAGCCATCTGCGGGGCGAAATGCGTGGGCGAGACAAAACCGATATTGTGACAGCCTCGGTCTTGAAGCTCGAGCATCATTTCGGCGAGACGTTCGTGGGTTATCTCGTTCTTTTTCTGCTCTTTGTGGGTTTGCGAGATCTGATAATTTTGACAATAGACACAGCGGAGATTGCAGTTGCCAAAGAATATATTTCCCGCTCCGTTTGTACCCGACAAGCAAGGCTCTTCGCCAAAATGTGCTGTATAGCTCGAGACGATCGGCAGACGGCCTGAGTAGCAGGCAGAGATCTCGTCATTTAGACGGTTGTTTCCGCAATCTTTCGGGCAGATGGTGCACGAGGCGAGCATGGCTTCGAGCTGCTCAACCCGAGACTCAAACTCGCCGGATTTCAAAAGGCGTAGATAAATTGGTCGCGTATCAGCCATTTTAGTCACTTAACCTTTAATAACGGCACGGCAGTGATAGCAGCTTTGATGTTTATCATCTTTTTTATGCCAACGATGAGTTTGCCCTTCGGTTTCACAGTCATCCGGCATATCAGGATAAAAACGATTTAAATACTCGGCGGGATCCAGATCACTAGTCTGCATCGAAGAGAAAAGTTCTGTTTTATTGCCAATGTCTTTATCGAACAAATCAAATGCATCTATAAAGCCCGTAAATTCAGAACCTAAGGAATCATCACAATACTGATTTGCTTCTTTCTCCGCCTTTTTAATTGCGGAATCCCAATTTTTAGCTTCAATCAAAATTATTCTTTCTTCGTAAATTTGGCGCCGGGAATCCGTCGCAGGAAGGCAAAAAACACATTTTGCTGCATACCAAGACTTTTTCATGAAGGTCATTCTCCGCCAAGAGTGTCAGGTATTTTGCGTCCACGTTTTTCACCAATCTTGGCCGTTTTCATGCCCTTGCTTTTGCCTTTGCGCGTGTATTTCATTATGACGTCTTTCGGGGCGACCTTGCGGGCGAGCTCCCAAGTGAAATCCATTTCGGCATTTACCGTCGCCGTCGCCATCCAGGTCTCGCGGATCATGTACATTGCCCCGGCAAAGATAAACATAATACCGACGATGCCGATCGGGATCGGCAACCAGCGGTAAATATGAACGATGGCGACGATGGCGATCGTGACGCTGGTCAGGACAAACATCCCCAAGCCGTAATAAAACATCGCCATCGCACGCTGCAAGATTCGCGAGCGGCTGGTTACTTTATCCAAAAGATCGACGATCACTTCGACCCTCTGGTCGTATAGCGGAATGCCCTCTTTGTCGTCGGCATAGATCAGGTCGCTGAGGCGTTCCTCAAGCTGGCGAACGCGATCTACGACCCGTCCTAGCCGTGTGGATGTCGATAGCACAAGCGAACCGGTTGCTGAGATCAGCAAAGCAGGCGTGACCATCGCCGTCAGAAATTCGATGGTCGAATTTAATGCGTCAGTGTTTACAATGTCGCTGCCAGCCATACAGATAGTTTACCGCAGAGACGCGGAGACGCAGAGACATGAAGCGAAAAGATCTCATCTCGGTTTTTTCAAGCGAGGAATTTTCTCGACGTCTCTGCTGTCAATTGCCATTTTTTACGCGTGCGACCTCGCGGCCCATACGGCCGGTGATCATATACCACATCATTTTGAAATCGCTGAAAAACGACCACAGAGGGAAGCGAAAGCTGGCGGGTTTGTTTTTTTCAACGACGAAATGGGCGAACCACGCGAACGCATAGCCGACTACAAAGAACGCCGGAAAGAAATACCATTGCCCGCGAGCGACAAAAAACACGAGCGATGCAATGCTCAGCGACGTGCCGACAAAATGCAATACACGAGTCGCGGGTTTACTGTGTTCGAAAACGTAGAAATCCCAGAATTCAGCGTAGTTTGTAGGGTTTGTCGTCATACTTGACCTCACCCGAATACTAACCGCTCAGGCGGCTTGTTTCAATTCGATAGCAGCTTTTTCCGGTTCGAAGACGCGGATGTTGGTCGCCCAGCCGAGCTTTTCGAAAATGCGGATGGCGATCCAGTTCATGTCGAACTGATACCATTTCAGGCCGTGGCGAGCGGAGGTCGGCGACATGTGGTGATTATTGTGCCAGCCTTCGCCAAAGGTGAGTATCGCGACAAACCAGTTATTGGTCGATAGATCGCCGGTGTCATGAGGGCGTTTGCCGTAGAGATGCGAAAGCGAATTAACGAACCACGTCGTGTGCCAACCGAAAACCACGCGTGCAAAAACGCCCCAAACGACCATTGACCAACCGCCGATCAAGAAAAAGATACCGATCGAAAGTACTATCGGGACCAAGTAGAATTTGGAAATAAGAACATGGCCGTGATCTTTTAACAGATCCGGCACGTATTTTTTCATCGTTGCTTCGTCGTGGTCCTGAGCCTTGCCCCATAAAACCCACCCGATCTGCGGCCACCAAAATCCGGAGCGGGCAGAGTGCGGA
>JAYVOS010000434.1:0-3423 GCA_043757775.1 Chloracidobacterium sp.
TTTCTGAGCTTCTATATCTTTTATACGCTGCGACGGTCCGCCGCCGCAGGACATGATGCAAATTGCAGATAGCAGAATGCAAGCGACCGTTAGTTGAGACATAAGAGTTAGTTATTCTGACCTTATAGTCACCACCGCGATCTCCGGCGGAACCATAAACCTAAATGGCAGAATGCTTGTGCCGATCCCGCTCGTGACAAACATATCCACGCCTTGATCGAATACATGTCCGTACGCATATTTCTGCCCATAACTGGAAGGGATGATCGGTCGTCCGAGTATCGGTAGCCAGACCTGTCCGCCGTGCGTATGTGCCGCAAGCATTAGTTTCAAGTCTCCGGATATCTCAGATTTACCCGTTATCAAAGGCAGAATGTCCGGAGTGTGCTCAAGTACAACAACACTTCCCGTTTTATCAGTGGGCATCAGGGCTTGTCTTGCATTTTCTGCAAACTCTTCTCTAGTCGTGATCTGCATCTGGTCTTTTAGCCCCAGGAAACGCAGTTTCCTGCCGTCTTTTTCAATAACGAAAACCTCATTCTGCAGTACGCGATAGCCGATACGCGTTAATTCGGCGGCAACTTTCTCGTTATTGAACAAACCGTCATGATTGCCCAAGACCGCGATTACGCCATATTTAGCCCGCAGGCCTTGAAGATTATCAGCGATAGTCTCGATGGGCATTTTTAGGGCTTGATGGTCGCCTCTATATTGCGATACGTAATCGCCAAGCAGGACTATTAGGTCGGGTTGCTGTTCGTTGGTTTTGGCGACGATCTCACGGATCTTGGCTTCTGTGACGCCGTTAGACCCTCCGTGAATATCGCTGATCATAGCGATCCTTAATCCGTCGAACGCCGTATCCCAGCCTTTGATCTTGATATCGGTGTTTGTAACGACGAGGCGGTTTGGTTCGATGAAATATGCGTAGGCCAGACAACTAAAGGCTACTATTACGACGAGAAACAATACCAATCGGACCTTTCGGCGTTGTTGTCGATATGCAGATGTTTTGATCCACGCAACCATTTTTTATTATTTAGCGAAATACTCGCCCCAACGGTTGTCGACAAGTTTCACAATGTCCTCGCGCGCCTCGACCTCTTTCGGATACCAGGGTTTCATACGAGCGTCGATGACGATCGGAGCGGTGTAACCGATGTGATTATTCTTTGTAGTTATCTCTTTCGCGTAAATATCCGACGCCGGATCGAACCGCGTCCACGTTGCCCATAAGAATTTCTCAGTCGTGCTTGCAAATGCAATATCGTCGTGCAAAACAATAATTTGCCAATCGTCAAATTTGCCGGACTTAGCAATGCGGTCGGCGAGGTCTGTGTCGTTTTCGTAAGAATCACCCTCGACAACGAGACATCCGCCACAATACGGTTCAGCTTTCCGCACGCCCGTGGGCGTATCGCCGCGAAATTCGCGTACCAATTCCCTCTTAGCATCGCCCGTTCCCATCATGATCGCCTTGCTTCCTTGATTGATCTTGCCGCTGGCGTAATCTAGTGTGTCGAACGCTGTCTGACTGAAGATATGCAGATCACGATTCCATTCGACGCGGGCGAGTATATATTTGAACAGCGACCTGAAATCTCTAAGGTCTTGCGGTTTATCCGTTAACAAGAGAAATTTAGTCAATGTTAACTGTCCTTCGCCCAAGATCCGGAATCCGGCAGAGAGGCCTTCGCGTGAATATCTTTCTCTTACAACCGCCGCTGACAGCGAGTGAAAACCAGTCTCTCCGTAACTCCACAGATCTCGGACCGCCGGCATTACGAGAGGAAACAGCGGCGAGAGCAGCTCCTGCAAATAGTCGCCTATAAAGAAATCTTCCTGTCGGGGCTTACCGACGACCGTAGCAGGATATATGGCATCTTTACGATGAAAGACGGCGTCGGCACGGAAAACGGGATAATCGTGGACGAGAGAATAATACCCATAATGGTCGCCAAAAGGCCCCTCGGGACGACGCATCTGAGGTGCGACACTGCCGCAGATAGCAAATTCGGCCTCGGCTATCAAGCGATGTCTGTCTGCTCCAAGCGGATTATCGGCTGTCGCGATCTTGCCGTCGGCAAGCAAAGACGCCAGCATCAATTCGGGCAAGCCTTCTGGCAAAGGTGCGATCGCCGACAGTATCATCGCCGGAGCTCCGCCGAGAAATATTGTCACCGGTAACGCCTGATCCAGCTGCTCCGCCTCAAAATAATGAAAACCACCGCCTTTGCCGATCTGCCAATGCATTCCGGTCGTCGTCGCGTCATATCGCTGGACACGATACATCCCCAAATTATGCTTTCCGTCGGTAGGACTCTTGGTATAAACCAGAGGCAGCGTGACAAAATGTCCGCCGTCTTCGTGCCAGAGCTGTAACAATGGAATTTTTTCGAGATCAATAGATGACTGTCGTGCTTCGAGAACCGGAGCGTTGCGGGTAGTCTTTGTTCCAAACTTCGATGCCGTCACCGCAAGGTCGCGATATTCCCACAGCTTGCCCAGCTTTGGCGGCAACAGATCTTCGGCGGCGTGGACAGCACGTTTTACAAAATCAATCGGTTTCGAGCCAAACGCCAGATCGATCCTGCGGCGCGTGCCGAACAGATTTGTTACGACTGGAAACGTCGAGCCTTTCACGTTTGTAAAGAGCAGAGCTTTCCCCTGCTCATCGATCACACGGCGATGAATTTCGGCGATCTCAAGATAAGGATCGACCTCCGCCGAAACCTCTACGATCTCGTTTTCTCGCCGCAGCGAATCGATAAATGAACGCAAATTCTTATGCATAAAGAAAGGCGGAAACCCGACCGGTAGGAAGGGTGTCCACCTTAAGGATTATACAACACACGCCCTACCGGTCGGGGTTTTTGCCTATAACTTGCTCAGATCGAGATCGACTGCCTTGATAACCTCAACCTTCATTCCCGGAAAACGTTTTGCGAGATCGTCTTTGAATACTGAGTAGTCGCCAACTATGATAATGTCGCCGCCAAGTAGATTCTGAGCAGCAAAATCCTTGATCTGAGCATCAGTCACGGCATTGACACTTGATACATATTTATTAAGCTCACTAGTTGAGATACCAAAAGCATAAAGATCGCCCAGTGCACCGGCAAGGCCGCGTGTCGTTTCGAGGTTACTTTCAAAACCCCCGTTTAGATATGACTTGCGTCGAACCAATTCATCATTTGACACCGAATTTTTCGTCAGTTTTTTGAGCTCAGCTAAAACAAGCTCGGCAACTTCCGCAGCCGACCCATTTTTAGTCTGTGTTCCCGTAGCAAAATTAGATTTGCCGGAACGCCATATTATACCGCTACCGGCTCCGTAGGAAAGCCCACGTTTAATACGGATCTCAGAATTCAGTCGCGACGAAAAACCATCGCCGAGTACAGTATTCATCACAGATGCCGGATA
>JAYVOS010000435.1:0-3413 GCA_043757775.1 Chloracidobacterium sp.
CGCTCCTGCAGCTCACGAATCTTGTCGTCGGTCGCCTGCAGACGGTCGTTGTAACGGACGACTGTCACGTTGTCGGTCATTACCTTGCCGAGTTCTTCGTGTAATTTGTATTGATTTTCTCCGCCAACGCTAGCGATGATTCCGTCATTTATCGCTTGCTGATTTTTAAGCTCCGCATCGTAGATACCGTTCGTTTCCGACGAACCCCTTTCGACGTTCTTACCGTATTCCATCGCCGCCGGAGCGGCGGTAAATCCGCCATATACGCAAGACAGCAGAGAGTTTGCACCCAGGCGGTTGGCTCCGTGGATCGAATAATCGCACTCGCCCGCTGCAAACAGCCCCGGAATATTCGTCCGCTGCTCAAAATCAACCCACAGTCCGCCCATCGAATAATGCACGCCCGGAAAAATTCGCATCGGCACATATCTCGGATCGTCGCCGACGAACATCTCATAGATCTCAAGTATCGCTCCCAATTTCTCCGTCAGCACGTCAGCCGGGATGTGCGTCAGATCGAGGTATACCTGATTTTCACCGCCGACGCCTGAGCCTTCGAGACAGACCTGAAATATCTCGCGGGTTGCGATGTCACGCGGGACGAGATTGCCGTATGCCGGGTATTTTTCTTCGAGAAAATAACGCCGCTCGGATTCGGGAATATCTTTCGGCTTGCGTGCGTCCATCGGATCACGCGGCACCCAGACGCGGCCGCCTTCGCCGCGAGCCGATTCGCTCATCAAACGTAACTTGTCTTCGCCCGGTATCGAGGTTGGGTGAACCTGTATAAATTCGCCGTTAGCGTAGCGTGCTCCCTGCTGATAACAAATGGACGCCGCACTGCCCGTACAGGTTTGCGAGTTAGTCGATTTACCAAAAACAAGCCCCGGCCCGCCGGTCGCCATAATCACAGCGTCAGCGGCAAATGACTTTAACTCAAGCGTCTGCAGGTTCATTGCGATGAGTCCGCGACAAACTTGGTGATCGTCAAGCACGAGCGAGAGCATTTCCCAGCCTTCGTATTTGTTTACTTTGCCCTGAGTTTCCCATCGCCGCACCTGTTCATCGAGCGCGTATAAAAGCTGCTGTCCGGTCGAGGCTCCGGCAAATGCCGTGCGGTGATGAAGCGTTCCGCCAAAGCGGCGAAAATCCATCAAGCCCTCTTTGGTTCGCGAAAACGGCACGCCCATTCTGTCGAACAAATAAACGATTTCCGGAGCCATGTCCGTCATTCGCTTAACCGGCGGTTGGTTGGCAAGAAAATCGCCGCCATAGACCGTATCATCGAGATGTTTTGCAGGCGAATCGCCCTCGCCCTTAGTATTGACCGCAGCGTTAATGCCGCCCTGAGCACACACCGAGTGCGAACGCTTGACCGGCACGACCGAGATCATATCGACCTCGTGTCCCGCCTCGGCGATCTTCATCGCCGCCGCAAGCCCAGCAAGTCCACCGCCAACTATCGCAATTTTTAATCCAGTAGCCATAACTTTCTGTTCAGAGTGCGGGCTTCAGCCCGGATCTTACGTGACGATCACGCACTCCAAACTTAAAACTTCGTTGCCCCTTTAATCTCAGGCTTTTGCGGAGCCTCGCACAGTACCTGCGGCAGCAATCCGCATGGACGAATAAACGCAAACGCCGCGTTTACGCCGACTCCGGCAAGCATTACCGCCAGTCCGAGACAGCCGTAAAGTACCATTTTCTGTGCCTTTTCACCGATTACGAGGCCCCAATCGACCGCAAACAAAAAGAATCCGTATGCCAGATGCCACGCCGTCGCTAACAGGCCGAGAATGTAAACGATCAGTATCGCCGTTATCTGAAATTCGCCCGAGACTATCGCAAAAGCCTTATCAGCATTACCGGCGACAGGAACCACGTTAAGCCCGGGAATCAGCCCGAACCGGAAATTCAAAATGTGAAACAGCAAAAAGAAAAATAGAAAAATGCCAGTCGCACGTTGAAATATATAAAACCAGTTTCGTCCATAGCTGTAATTGAGCACGTTAGGCTTGGCTTCGGCCGAGATCAGGATGCCGTAAACCGAGTGAAAGACGAGCGGCAGGAAAATGCCAAATATCTCTATCAAAAGCAGATACGGCATATCGTGGATCGTCTGGACATGCTCGTTAAAGACCTTTGGACCGTTAAGAGCGGTTGAATTTGTCCAAATGTGAACAAAGAAAAACATACCCAATGGCACAATGCCCGTGAGCTGATGCAGCTTTCTCAAAAGAAAGGTGTTGGAAAATTTTATCGCCATCCTATGAAGCCAAACGTCGTTTTTTATCGAATTGAATGATTGCTGAAATTTTAATTGTAAATTCGTAATTCAGCAATGAGAAACCCGATATTTTTATGATACGTATATTTTCATATAAGATAAAATGAAAAATGTTGTGCGGATTAAACAGTATTACTAATCAACTACTAATCAACTAATATGCATATCGAAACATTAAAAGTATTTTGTGACCTGGTCGATCTCGAGAGTTTTTCGCTCGCCGCTGAGCGTAATTTTATAACGCAGTCGGCCGTCAGCCAGCAGATACGCACGCTCGAAGACAAATTTAAACGCCGCCTGCTCGAACGCGTTCGCGGCCGCCGTGATGTCAAATTAACTGCGGCTGGTGAGGTCTTTTACCGCGAATGCCGCAAGGTTCTCGCGGCGTATGACGAACTGCAGGAAAGCTTGCGAGGCGTGGTCGGCAAGATCGGCGGCACGGTCAAGGTCGCGACCGTTTATAGCGTCGGCCTGCACGAGCTGCCGGCCAAGGTGCGCGAGTTTATGACCAAATTCCCCGCAGCAAAGATCGATCTCGAATATTCGCGCACCACGCGAGTCGTCCGAGATGTGATGAATGGCACGGTCGAGCTTGGCGTTCTCGCATTTCCCGAACCAAAACGCTGCCTGACCCTCACGCCGATGCCGGATAATCTGCTCGTGCTGATCGCCCCTCCCGACCACAAATTTGCAGGGCGAAAAAAGGTCAAGATCACCGACCTCGAGGGCGAGGATTTCGTCCATTTCGAACGCGATGTTCCGACCCGCAAGGCCCTCGATAAGATATTTAAGACAAATGGCGTCGAGGTAAAAAAGGTCGCTGAATTCGATAATATCGAAACCATCAAACGTGCCGTAGAGGTTGGCTTTGGTCTCGCGATCGTCCCCGAACCAGCAGTCCTAGAGTCAAAAAAAGCCGGAACCCTAGCGGTCATCCAGCTTGCCGAAAAATATTGGATACGGTCAGTCGGCGTCATCCACCGCAGCGACAAAGATCTGTCGCTGGCGGCAAAGAAGTTTGTACAGTTATTGGAGACACCCGCAAAAACATAACTACACCCATGAAGATACTTGACGAAGAAGCCGTCCGCAACTTTTTAGAAATGAAGGATCTGATCCCGGCAAT
>JAYVOS010000436.1:0-3402 GCA_043757775.1 Chloracidobacterium sp.
GGAGGCAGCTCGTCCACGCGATTGTCAGTAAAATACGCCTTGATCTCATCAAACTCATACTTGGTCATCGGCCGCTCGCGATAGCGCGACTCGTCCTCGTCCCAGCTAAACATCACTTTGTCCTTATATATACGGACGTAATTGCCATCATAAGAATAGATGCCGATGAGGTCGTCGGATTTTTTTACCTCGGCTTGCAACTGTTTTTCTTTGGCAATTATCGCCTCTTCATTGCCCGCACCATACCAGCCGTTATACAGGCTGTCGTCGCCGATGCTCTGATAGATCGCATATAGGTATTCGTTGTATTTTTCGGATGCCCCATCAACGATAAACGCCGACCTTGCTCCGAGTATCTTTGCCTCGCCAGGATGGCGTGCAAGCACAATACCCCGAGCCTCTGGCGAATCTTCCGCTTCGAGATATCGCTCGGCCGCAAGTGCGAGTAAGCCCGTTACTTTGAGATTTTCGGCGACCTTTGCGACCGGCAGCCGGATCCTGATCAGACGTGCACACGCGAGCATTGCGATCTTCATCTCGGGGCTGCCGCTGTCTAAAATCGTGGTAAAATCTGCGGTGTCCTCGAGCAGGCACGCGGATACTGCAAACGCCGTAGGCTTGCCCGTGCGTAAGTCAAAAATATCGGTTGATTGTTTTTCGCGCAGTTCTTTTCGTTGGCCGAGCAACCTGATGATCGTGTCGGGTTCGGCGGTTCCGCGTTTTACGTCGCGGAGCAGCAGCAGATTGATCGCCGCATTTTGCCAGCGGAGTATCATCTGACGGTATGCCCGTGCGATCGGTGGATCTTTGGTTTCGAGCATCTCAATGCGGTCCACTATCGCTCTCGCCAGGCCGTCTGAGATCTCCGGGGACTGCGTCAACTGCTGGCCGAGCATTTTTCTGATCTCAACGGCTGTCGGCGGGTGCATTGTGTAATTAGCACTCTCATTAGCATATTTATTTGCGTAATCCGGCAGCGAAAGATTGGCGTCGCTCGACGCGGCTTCTGCTTTTTCGGCCATGTCGATCTCGTCCTTCACGCCCTTTGCTGCATCGTCGAGAGCCGCGATCTGCTCAGGTACGGTGTAACCACCGCTTGCAAGTATCGCTCCCACAACGCCGCCGGCTTCGTATCCGCTGGTTTCCGTAAGAACGCGCCGCAATGTCGGTAAAGCACGCGAATCTTTTTGCTTTGCCAGCGCCAACACACCTGAATAACGGTGCGGGTAAAAAACCGTGTTTGACGCCACGGTGTTCGTCAGACGAGAGACGGTGTTTGCCGCGTTTGCCGTAGCATTTGCAGACGGCCTTACCGCATTCGCCGAATTTGCCATAACATTCGCTGCATACGGCGAACCGATCTGCTTTTCTTCGATGACTTTCATCAGTCCCGGCACACTCTCGGTCATCTCGATCTCGTTGAGTTTGCGAACGAGGGTTCCGCGGGCGTCATTTATATCGACTGCCCATTTTGGATCTTCGAGCCAGGGCAGCAAAGCCCTGATGATCTCGGGGTTACCGCTATTGAGTTTCGTGACCAGATTGCGGACCGCCGCACTACGGATCACGGGGTTGTCGCTCTTGACGAATTCGAGCATTTTATCGACGTATTTATCGTCAGGCGACACGGTCATCAGCGTCGTCAGTCCCGTGTTTTGCTGTCCGTTGACTTTTAGATCGGCAAGCGTCTCGTCCGCCATCAGCGTGTAATACCACTCGTCACGGCCCGACCATTCTTTCTCGCTTGCGAGAGCGTCCATCGCCAGATCTCGCATTCCCGGCAGGGCCGACTTATCCTCGACAAACTTTTTCAGGTCATCGCGATACTGATCGACATCGCCTATCGAATTTGTCTCAAGTGAGTGCCGATACAGAGCCCAAGTCGCGAGAACTCTCGATGATTTGAGCGAAGTGTCGCCCAACAGCCGGTCAATGATCGGTTTTGCCTTGTCAAAATCGACCCGTGCGAGAGCGAGCAGCTCTTCCTGATTGGTCACATACTCGCCGGTGTCGGCAGTGCTCGAAGCCCCGCGCACCAGTTCGCCGCTAAAATACGGGCTGTTATAGACCAGCCAAGCCTTGATCGCCTTGCGCGTCTCTTTGTCATAAACGCCCGTCGTACCCTCGCGGTCGTAATGTTCCTTAACAAAATCCGCCGCTTTTAGATCCTTTCGAAACAGATTGAGATAGCTCGGCAGTAGTGTCGGCTTGCGTTCGATCTCTTTCATAATGCGTGAAAGCACCGCATCCGAAGGGTCGGGAGTGTAATTCAGCGGCTGAGACGCTTGGCTCTGCCGTTCCCAATAATCAAGCAGATCACGGATCGAGGCATTGTCCTTTGGCGGAGCTCTCGAGTTGAAAAACTTTTCGTCGCGGATCTTGGTTTGTCCTGATACGAGAGGATTCGGCGGCGGCGGCGCAGGCATCTTGAGCAAAACCGCAAACGGATCTTCCTTAGCCGCATCTGAGTGCGATGCCCGAAAAAGAAACGAAAAACCCGCCAACAACAGCACCAAGCAAAATTCCGCCGCACGCATCGTCTTTTTCATATTTAATTTTATGCTCCGATCAACCGAATTATATGCTTTTTCCCCTCAAAGGCGGAAACACGACCCGTAGGGAGTGTGTTCTTTTCAGTCCCGCCGATAAATTAAACAGATAGACGCAGTTATTAAATCTGGGGTTGGAATAAAAAAGCGGGCCATTTGGCTCATACTATCGATTCACAGCTTTCAAATTCGATTTTTTTTGAAGCAGCCAATCGAGAACGGCTAGTTCCTAACGGGAAGTTACTTTCGGTGCGGGTTTTTATGTTTTACTCTATAATCAATTTCGGCCTACAACAAACGCGTGGATCACGACTCAAAAATATATACACTTACCGGCAAGGCTATGCAGGCGTCGCTTTTGCTGCTTGCTCTGTCTGCCCCGATATCGATCGCGGCGACGCAGATCGCTTGGTCGCTGGCGTTGGTATTTTGGTTGATCCGGGCATTTTTTGTCAGGCCAAGCCTTAGACGCGATGGTATCGGGATTGCGATGCTCGCATTCGTCGGGCTGTCTCTAATTTCGTCAATTTTTTCGTATGAGCCGCAGGTTTCGATGCGAAAAATGGTAGGCGTTGCTCTCGTGACCATTGTTTATCTGGTCTCGGAGAATATCCGTGACGCTAAAATGGTGAGAAAGGCGGTCGTGATAATATTAGCGGCAGCAGCGTTTACGGCTGTGTGGACGATAGGCAAGACAGCCGTCGGGCAAAACCTCAAGGTCAAAACGCTCACGGCAGAGAGCCCGCTTCGGCTGGCCGGAGTGCAGGAAAATGACACGATCCAAAAAGCGAACGGCCACAGCATCTCCTCGCCCGACGAACTCGCTGACGCGGTAAATAACTCATCCGAAAAC
>JAYVOS010000437.1:0-3400 GCA_043757775.1 Chloracidobacterium sp.
AACCCAGCCCAAACACACAACAAATTTAACAAAAATATTAATGTCATTTTTCTGATCATCATTATGTCTCCTTAAATCCTGCCGCTGCCGCTGATATTAAAATTGCTCGAGGCCTGAGGAGCTGCATTCTGATTCTGAATATAGCTGCCACTTCCAGCGGTTGTAGGACGTGTGTCGGTCATTCGTGGGTCAGTCGGAACTACAAATTGATCTGCCGTCACACCGCCAAGCTGTGTAGAATTTGTAGCCGTTGTCGCGTTTCTAGCAGTGTCCACCGATGCCGCAGTCAAGCTGCGAACCGCGTGGGGTGCGGATGTGATCGGCTGTCGCGGCGTTAGCAACGTAAACACACCACCACCGGCCGTTCGGACGCTGATGTCGAGAAAACGGTCGGCTCCCGGAAACTGGTCTCCAAAATCCAGCGAAGCGGTAAAAATACCATTTGCTACCGGCACTGCCAACTTTTGCACGGTCGTTCCCTGCTGCGTCCCGCCGCTCAATGCATCGTAAAGGCGAAACTCAAAATCGTAATTTGCAGCCGCCGATACAGAGCCATCCGTCAACTTGCCCTGATAGGTGAACGTTGTAGCTGCCGTCTGAGGTGCGTTCATCGTATCGTTCGTCTGCGCCGCAACTGCACATACCCATAACAGATTTAACACAATAGCTATTGTCAGGTTTTTGATCATCGTAATACTCCTTTAGGTCCTCACCGACTACGGAAACGCGGGGGGAAGTCTCGTGACGGTGCCGGAGCCTGAGTCGGCCACCCACATGCTGTGCCCGTCAAACGCGATGCCGCCGGGACTGCCGCCGGCGGGAAAGTTGGCGGGAAAGAATGCCAGAGACGCCCCATCCGATGCTCGTAACTTTAGCACATTGGGGATGGTATACGTTCCTATAGTGCTGTTTTGAGTAAATCCTGAAAACCACATGTTGGTACCGTCAAAGCCGAGGCCTCCGCCCGACTGTAGGGTGGTGAACGTGCCTGCATTCGTCCAATGAGTGGTAAATTTCATGACCGTCTTGTTCGAAAGTTGAAGCCAGATCCAAGTACCGTCAAACACTATCGCGGTAAGCCCACCGCCTACGCCGCTAGTAAAAGTACCTTGCGTTGAACCGTCGCTCGCCCGAAGCTTGGTCACGTTGCCCGATCCCATCACCCACATATTCGCCCCGTCAAAAGCTATGCCGACGGGGTTAGCTCCCACTGAAAACGTCCCTTGATTTGCCCCGTCGCTCGCCCGCAATTTAGTGACATTGCCGGTAAAGGTGTTGGCCGTCCAGATGTTTGCCCCGTCGAATGCGATTCCCTGCGGCTGAAAGCCGACGTTAAAGGTACCCTGCAGGGCTCCGTCGCTGGCCCGCAGCTTTGTAACGTTGTTACTGCCCTGATTCGTTACCCAGATATTCGCTCCGTCAAACGCAACTCCGGTCGGCGTTGTCCCGACCGCAAATGTCCCCTGAACGGAGCCGTCGCTTGCCCTCACCTTCGTGACGCTCGCCGCTCCGCTGTTGGCGACCCAAATGTTGACCCCGTCAAAAGCGAGGCCTTTGGGCGTTGAGCCGACGGTCACCGAGATCTGCTGTTTCAAAAGGTCCCAACGAAGCGAGCCAAGCAACCCTCGATTTCTCGCCGGATCGTCGAGGACGTCGGGAGCTAACTGGTTGACCGTAACCGTCCCGCTTGAGATATTTCCACCATTGATATTGGTGATGCCGGAACCGTCGCCCGAGACCGTTCCTCCACTGACGTTTGTGGCGTTGACAGCATTTGTCGCGTTGGTCGCAGTGTCCGCCGTCGCCGCACTTAGGCTGCGAACCGCATGCGGCGCTGATGTGATAGCCTGTCGCGGGGTCAGTGGCGTGAACAACCCACTGCCAGCAGGACGGACGCTGATGTCTAGGAAACGGTCGGCACCCGGGAACTGATTACCAAAATCCAGCGACGCGGTAAAAATACCGGTTGCTACCGGCACTGCTAACTTTTGCACTGTCGCTCCCTGCTGCGTCCCGCCACTTACCGCGTCGTACAGGCGAAACTCAAAATCATAATTCGCAGCCGCCGGTACCGAGCCATCAGTCAGCTTGCCCTGATATGTAAACGTTGTAGCCGCCGTCTGAGGCGCATTCACCGTATCAGCCGTCTGCGCCACAACTGCATATACGCTAAACAGGTTTAGCAGAATAATTAACGTCAGTTTTCTGGTCATCTGATATCCCCCTTTGAGTACCGCATTACAAAAACGCCCTCGACAGTCAAACCTCGGAACGAGTAGTCATCGGGTGCGTAGAGAGGTTCGTCTGGAAAAATATTACTCTTGGAGAATATCACCGAACTGCCTATGAAGCAACCATTTTTAACGCCAGTGGGGGCGTTAAGAGAGTTGGGATGAAGCCTTAGATTTACACGGCGTCGCTACTCTCAACCCGCGTGACCGTGATACCCAATCCACTCTGTTCTTTGCGGCAGCTTCTGCCTAACCGATCAAAGTCGTACCAGATCTGCGGTTTGCCGTCGTCGAATTCTTTTTCGACAAGGATCTCGCGTCCATGTTTTCGATACTGGCACGAGATCGAAAAAATTGAAACCCTACTTTTCTCACTTTGACGTATTTTGCTCAGTTTTGCGGACGAAAAATATTAGAAAAGGGGAAAGTTAGAACGCTGACTTGGCAGAGGGGATGTTAACGGCGAGCGAGCAGATCATAGGGAAGGGGCGGCTACCGAAATGCCTTGAAAACCAAAAATTACAAGCAACATTTTCGAACGAAAAAAGTCCTTTTTTGAGCAAAAATGAGCCATTTTGAGCGTCACGGATGGCATAAATGGCGATCACGAGCCCTTGCACGGCTATAACTCTATTATTTACAGCAATTGACGCGTTACAAGCGTAAGTTTTCACCGCAAGTAAAAATTCTCAGCCAAGTCCACGCTCTCGCCGCTTATTTTTTGAGATATAGACGTTCTCGCAATTGTAGTTTTATTCGCAGATCGCAAAATAAACGAAAATGGAGCCTTGGTAACCTTTTCGTTTATTCACCGAATAAAAACAGTATCCTTCTACCCGCTGATGAAATCGACGGAAACGACCTTTTCGGCGATCTGTTTGCCAAAAGCAACGACCGCCTGGTGCTCCGGATGGTTAGTGTAGCGATCAAGAGCGTCGCGGTCGGCAAATGTCGAGGTAAGGCCCGTGTCAAAAGAGCGTTCGAGGTGCAGGATGTCTGATCCGACGTCCAAATTTACTATCTCAGGTATCACACCAACGAGTGCCCGGAGCCTGTTGCGATGGTCTTCGCGGGCGGCCTCAATGGTTTCGGGTTTATATTTCCAGCAAACTATGTGTGTCAGCATCTCGATTATTTTCGCACAGTTCGCGTGAAAAACTCTCTTGTTT
>JAYVOS010000438.1:0-3391 GCA_043757775.1 Chloracidobacterium sp.
CAATGTCCTTACAATTACCTCCGACAACGGTATCGAATTCACACGTCACCAGACAATTGCCGAGACCCTCGATGCAGACTTCTTCTTTGCCGACCCGTACTCGTCATGGCAAAGGGGCACCAACGAGAACACCAACGGCCTCGTCAGACAGTACTTCTCAAAACGTACCGACTTCGCCACCGTGCCCGACGAGGCGATCCGCGACGTCGCCGATCGCCTCAACAACCGACCCCGCAAGGTGCTCAACTTCCGAACACCCAACGAGGTCTTCTATAACCGTTTTGTTGCACTTATTACTTGAATCGAGGAAGTGGCGTCGGTAGTGTCTTATATTGACTCAAAACAAATAAGTTGTTGTAAGCATTAACGATCTATTAGTGCATTCGTGGCTGATTTGATCTTTTTTAGCCACGAATGCACGAATGAAAACACCCGTATGACTAGAATTAAGACACCACCCTGGCGTCATCCGGATCTATCGTCAAGCAGAAACTCCCTCATGTCGTGGCCATGTCAACGAATCCGACCTTTTTTGCCGTTTTCGCGGGACGCAGCAAAAATGCGGTCATATACGATGGCCGACAGGTCATACCGGGACGCATCCCAGGTCATACCGTCCGAACGTTTTGGTCATACCGCTTCCCAACGACTACGAGCCGCAGCGACCCTACGGCGTTCCCGGTCAAAAAAGGATTGATACGCATTGTATGTTGATCGCTGCATACAATTCGTATAGTTTTGATCTCACATGGCAAATGAGATCCTCCTAAAAGCCTTCGGCAAACGCATCCGACAACTCCGAGCCGCCCGAGGCCTCTCACAAGAACAGCCAGCCGAACTAACCGGCTTTCACCGCACCTACATCGGCATGGTCAGACTTGGAAGATATTCTTTCACATTAAATTAGAGGATCTTGATCTAACAGTGTGGATCGTTTACGATGGTCGAGCAGAATCTTATTCAATTTGCCGTCAAATAAGCTAAAGAAATGATAATTCCCAAAAGTACCACAATTGGACAGTTGTATAACTTAGACTCTCGACTTTAAGTTCCCAAGTATCAACGGACTTTTGCTTGGGGGAAAAACGAACTACTTGATTTGATGACCGACCTTAAGGCAGCCATGGAGATCGATGAGCCAATTTTCCTCGGGAATTTTGTCTTCGACATTTCAGAGGACGGTGTCTTTAGCATCGTAGACGGACAACAGAGAATCACGACTTTGACTCTGCTACTTATTGCTTGTCGGGAACGCGCGAAGGCCTTAGGAAAACCAGCCTTGGCACAAGAAATCCAGAAAAAGATTTCATTTACTGATGCGACCACGGGTGAAATGCTTTCCGAACGAGTGCTTGCATCACCTTCAATTAGCGGTGTTTTTGGCCACATGGCAAAAGAAAGCTGGGACGGAAATTTTCCCGCAAGGTTGAATGATATTGCCGTCAAACGACAGTCAAACAAACTCAAACCTTTATATGATTATATGAGGGCAGAGCTTTCCGCATTGGATTCCACTAAGCTGAGTCAATTCCTAAAAGCCGTTTACTCGTCGTATGTGATACAAGTGGATATTCAATCCGTATTAGATGCATTCGATATTTTTGAGCGGATGAATGCTCGTGGTTTGTCACTTACTGCAGCCGACTTGGTCAAAAATTATCTCTACGCAAATCTTCTAGAGAGTCAAGACATTGAAGCTCAATGGGAAGATATTTCTCGAAACGCTGACGGTACTTTGCAACGGATGCTGAAGTACTTCTGGGTTTCTAGAAAAGGATATGTAAGTGGAACCGAACTTTACCGGAAATTGAAAGTCTACGGACAGACTGTAGGGGCGGCGAACCTGACTAACGAACTAGCGATGTTTTCATCGTATTATTCTGCGATCCGAAGTGATGACGAAAAAACGATAGCAGAATGGCTTCGGTTAGAAGGATGCGATTCAATTGCAAACAACCAAGAGTATTTAACGAAATTTGTATCGTCCGCTCAAGGGTTAAATCTTTTCAAAATTAGGCAGCACTTTCCGTTGATTTACTCAATAACTAAAGCATACGAGCGAACGGAGAAGTCGGATAAAGAAACTAAGATTTTATTGCGACTGATGAAAAATCTAGAGAGCTATCATTTTGTCAACAACCAAATTTGTGAGCGTATTGGAAATGAGGTTGAAAAACCTTACGCCGAGTTTGCCGAAAAGTTTTGGTCGACGACGGATTTTAGAGAAAGTGCGAAAGCCTTCACAGCGATGCTTCTAGAAAAGCTTGCTCCCCAAATCGAGTTTGTTTCTTGATTTGCCGAGCTAGACTACGATTCATTGAGTCTGTCAGAGTCTTGCTATATGTTTGACCGAATCAATAATTCCCCTTTAAACGCCAGCGAATGGGTAAAAGTCTATGATCCCGACCCTCTAATAATTAAAAAGAATTGCAATACAGAACATTTCCTCTCCCAAAATCCTGACTACACTGTTCCTGAAGAAGATATGGAAGTTGGCGACAATATCGGAAATTTATTCATAATTTCGCGACATACCAATTCGCATCTGCAAAATAAGCCACCGGCAGAAAAAATACCACTCCTCAAAGAACGCGGAAAGAACCTAAGATATGTCATGGAGTTCGTTGATGCATTTGAAGCTGGAAGCCAGAAATGGGGCCGACCGGAAATTGCAAACCGCGCGTCCGAACTCGCAATGAAGAGCTATGGCCAAGTTTGGAATATAGTTCAATTTTTATCGTTAGGCCAGAGTTCGAGGGGCTCCCATTTTTGCCAGACGAAGGCGATGTCGGGGTCTTCGAGGACATCCTCGGTCGTGAGGCCGTCCCAGTCTTGGTCTTCGCCGTAGCCTTGGGAGCGGATGTCTAGGAGGCCGGGGCCGTCTCCGGCGTGGCCGTCGAGGAAGAGCATTGCGACTTCGCCGCGGCTGAGCGGGATGCCTCCGCCCGATCCATTACGCGGGCGGGAGAGAATGGTTTGTACGGCATCGGGATACGACCTTTTCTTTTTTGAGAGCAGCGTCTTTCTTTTTCGTACCTCAATGTAATCACACTTTTCCAGATATGCCGAATGGATTTCTGACTCGGCTTCGGCGGTCACGAGTACTAAAGAACAATTTAGGCGTTTGTAGCTCGCGGCGATCCCTTGCCGTTTTAGGCTTTTGACTTCCCGCATTGCCCAATGGTCCGGATGGCGACCTGCCCAAAGCTCAAACCAATCCGCAACCGGAACAAATTTTTCGAATAAAGTTAAGCCCACGATTTAATAATTATCAGGCTTTGAGCGATAGTCCAAAATCGACTATTGGGTAATGGATATGCGGGCGACGTTGCGATAACCGCAAAGCCTGGCGTGCCAGAGAGCTCTGCGTAGTGCGACCTCTGGTTTGGAG
>JAYVOS010000439.1:0-12678 GCA_043757775.1 Chloracidobacterium sp.
GAGGAAGAAAAAGCTCTGGCGGAGTTGGGAGTTACCGCTGACCTTGCATCATGGCCGGGACCTTCTGATTTATCAAGTTTACGTACTCAACTAACCAAAGACGAATGTGAAGACGCTTTAGTCAATCTCTGCGTACTATGGGACGTCGACGATCAGGATTATTGGTATCCACTTCGGCAGGATGACCCCGCTTGCGAGGATATCGTAGCGTTCTACACGCCATTTTTTAAAAAAAATCTCGGTAATAGTGTGGTTCGACGAATTTTGAAAAAACATAATATAAGCGTGGTCAAGGAACTTCGAGAAGGTGGAACTGGAGAACTGTTGAAAACAGATGAGTTAGAAATCTATTATTCGGGCTTGGAGGGATATTGGACCTCCTACGGATATGATTGGCTAATTTACGCCTCTCATGAAGACTCGACCACCGTCGCTGGAACATGGTTGCTGAAAGAACTGAAATTGATTTGGCCCGATTGGAAAGACGGCCTTTATCGTTCTCCATTCGCGAATGATTATCTATAGAATTACATGAAAAAGGCCCTTTTTATAGACTATTCGGGATCGGAAAGTTTCCGGCTATTTATGCTACAGAGCTTACGTCCGAAGGCATCGTGTTGTCGGACGAGGGCCTGAAAGGGTCGGTGACGTATCGCGGTTTTCACCGTCCGGGTATGTCGGCCGGTTACAGGCGTGTCGGGTACATAATGTCGATAATTGTGACGAATGTTCGTGTGGCGGCTTACAGCAGTGAAAATCCACTTATCAATGTGCCGTTTGCCGACGAACGTTTGCGTCAGATTGCTTTTTCCGTCGAGACGAGCGGTGGGTTATTAGCCGCATTTGATGCGTCATTGTTTCACGACGACTGGTCGGGGCAGATAGAATACAGATTCAAAACGCCGCTGGCACAGGCTATCGCAGATAAGATCAAGGCCGGTATTTCCTAAAATGACCAAACGCATTGGAATAGTTCAGACACGCGGGATCGGCGACATTATGCTCGCGATACCGATAGCGGACCATTTCGAAGAGCTCGGCTATGAGGTCGTGTGGCCGATCGACGAGAGATTTATTAGCATCTTTGAACCGGTAAAACCGTCGATAAAATTTCTACCGGTCTCTGCGGGCGACGGCTATTTTTTTCACGATCCGGTGCGGCTGATACAAGAGCATAAATGCGAGCGAACGGTCATTTTATATGCTTATCTGGGCGGGATGAATATCAACGACCCGCGTCTATCGAGCTCTCTGAAATTTGACGAATACAAATACGCGATCGCTGGCGTGCCCTTTACCAATAAATGGTCACTCAAATACGAGCGCAATATTGCACGCGAAGAGGCTCTATACGACAGTCTCGATATTACCGGCGACTATCTTTGTTTTCACGGCCAATCGTCCGAAATGACGGTGCCGCTTAACCTGCCGGAAAGATTGACCGACGGGCTGCGTGTGATAAACGTCGAAAAATTGAGCGAGACGGAAAGCCCTTTTGACTGGCTGCTGACTTTTGAACGGGCGAAAAAGCTGATCATGGTCGATAGCTGTCTGGCGACGCTCGTCGAGCAAATGAATCTCACAAATGAGAAATGCGTCATCGTAAAGAATAACGTCGCATTTACACAGGTCTATAAAAACGGTTGGCGGTTTATGTTTCACGACCAATTTGCCTGATCATTTGAACGCATTTTTAATGCAAAATGCGCTATTCTGTTTGTCGAAATCACAATTTTTCTAATATGAGGTTTGTTATGAAAAGTACCGTTGTCTTTCTCGTTCTGCTATTAGCCTACGCTTCGTTTGCACAGCAGCCATACACGATCCAGCAATATTTGAACATCAAATCCGCGATGGGGCCGTCGATGTCGCCGGACGGACGCGAGATGTCGTATTTGAGCAATGTCACCGGCACGACGCAGGTGTGGTCGATGCTGCTGCCGGACGGTAAGCCCAAGCAGCTCACAAATTACGAGGACAATATCAGCTTTGTCTGCTGGCTGCAGGACGGCAGCGGAATGATATTTGGCAAGGCAAAAGGCGGCGATGAAAACACTCAGTTTTATTGGATGGACAAATTCGGCGAACACGTCAGGGCACTGACAAATGAGCCGACTGTACGGCACGATTTCGGGGCGATCTCACGTGAATGCGACAAGATCTATTACTCGTCGAACAAACGAAACCGTCAGTTTTTTGATATATATTCGCTGAACATCGGCAATGGCGAGGAAAAACTGCTGTATCAATACGATGGTAATATCAGCATCGCCGCAATAAATGACAGCGGCACCAAGTTTATCGTCTCGCGTGACGGCATCGAGCTGAGCCTTGATAATAATCTGTATCTCGTGGACGCCGCGACAAAGTCGGAGATATTGCTGACGCCGCACACCGGGGCGGCACAGTTTGGTGGGGCACATTTTACTGCGGACGGCATCGTATATACGCACAATAATAACCGCGAATTTATAGGGCTCGCACAGTTGCGGCAAAGGAATGCATCGGGTGATGACTGGTCGGAAAAGAATCTCGAATCGAGCATCATCGACGATGCAAAATGGGATGTCGGCGATGTCGAAATGACGGAGAGCGGCGGCACGCTGGCCTACACCCTGAACCGTGAGGGCTTTTCCGAGCTTTACCTTCGTAAGTTTGAGACCGACGGCAAGCCACTCATCACCGTTGTCAGCAAAACTGCTGAGCAGATCAAGTTACCGGCGCAGGGCGTCGTCGGAGGACTCGACATTGACCTTAATCATTCCAAAATAGCGTTCTCTTTTTCATCGGCAGCGAATAACACCGATATTTGGTACTACGACCTTGAGAAAAAGAAATTGGTACAGGCGACGCACAGCGATAAGGCAGGCGTATCGCCGTCCACATTTATCACACCGAAGTTGGTCAAGTATAGGTCGTTTGACGGGCGAATGATCTCCGCTTGGTATTACGAGCCCTCGCGCGTGCGCTCGACGACGCTGTATATGAACGAGAGCGGCAAAAAAGCTGCCTCATCTGCAAAGTCAAAATTGCCAGTGATTGTCTCGGTCCACGGCGGGCCTGAGGGACAGGAGCGTCCCGGTTTTAATGGCCTGTATCAATATTATCTGTCGCGTGGATATGCAATACTTGCGACAAACGTACGCGGTTCCACGGGTTACGGCAAGACTTTTACGCATCTTGACGATGTAAAAAAACGCGAAGATTCGGTCAAAGACTTGAAATTCGCCGTTGATTGGCTAAAGACCGCAGGCGGCGCCGATCCTAAACGCATCGGTGTTATGGGCGGCAGCTATGGCGGATATATGACGCTCGCGGCGATCACGCTGTATCCGGAAATTTGGGCGGCGGCGGTCGATACGGTCGGTATTTCAAACTGGGAAAGCTTCCTGAAAAACACATCAGGTTATCGCCGACGTCAGCGCGAGGTCGAGTACGGCCGGCTCGACCGCGACATTGATTTTCTGCGTGCGATCTCGCCGATAGCTAAGATCGACCGCGTAAAATGTCCGCTGTTTGTCATCGCGGGCCGAAATGATCCGAGAGTTCCTTGGACCGAAGGCCAGCAGATGGTCGATGCTCTCAAAAAACGCGGGAGCATTGTCGAATGGAAAGTGTATGACGACGAAGGCCACGGGGTCGCTAAACTAAAAAACCGGCTTGAGCTATATCCGCTCGTCGCCGATTTTCTGGATAGGAATATGAAGAAATAAACGAATAGGACTTCGCATATAATGCGAAGTCCTATTTTAACCTATGGCAGCGGAAATCCGCTTGGATTACACGTTATTTGAACAACGGTATATTTCTTTTTTAGGTTATCGAGATCCGTTCTTTGCTTTTCTATTATTTCAAGATAGTCAGGCGGCGGATTGCCCCAACATCCTTGCAAATTGTAGAAACGGATCTGCTTGCCTTTGCGGTCAAGTAACTTGCCGTGCGAGCAACGCGCTTTTAACTTATTTAAGGTTTGTTTTACGGTGATAGGCGTGACTGTGTGAGCCCCTCGCCCCGAGTTAGAAGTGTTGACGACCGTGCTCTCCTGCACGTCGGAAGGTAGGCAGGAATATTTTTGCGCTGATGCAGTAACCGCGCAAAGACCGGCGAGAATTAAAATTCCAGCAAATTTCATTAGGTGAAACCTCCTTGTATAGCGGGCGAGCCAAGGCATCCACCCTCTCAAAACTAAGATGATAGTAATTTACCATAAGAAGCCTGAAAAACATCCCACGGTAAAACGCATGTCGATCGTACAGGGCGTGGTACAAAAAAGGCTTCGCACCGAAAAGATACGAAGCCATCTAGTTTTACAAGGAAAGCTATTGAGCAATAAAATCGATGTCGCTAAGATTGTCGGTGACATTGAGCACCTGAGGCTGAAAACTAAAACGTCTCGATCGGACGCCAATGCTATACGTATCTCCGGCCTGCACATCATCAAAGCGATATGTGCCGAAAATACTTGTCATCACTTGCCGCATCACGCCATGCGAATCGGTAAGCGTGACAAACGCATTTCGCAAACCGCGGCCTTGGGCAGTCATAACTCGTCCTGAGATCGAGACACTTGCCGCCGTCGGAGCAAGCAGAGGGATCTGCCACATGCCACGGCCGTGGGTTGCTATCCGAAGTGTCCGCCCCGGAGCCACCGCCATATCGAATACGGCTACACGCGGCAACCCTGTACCAAATGGTACCCAAGTTAGCCCGGCGTCCCGCGATGCATATACACCTATATCCGTACCGGCAAACAGGTTACTTCCGTTTTGCGGATCAATGGCAAATGAATTTACCGGGACATCCGGCAAACCGGTAGCACCGCTGCCATTCACTGCAGTTATGACCGGCGTCGTGCCGAGGTTTGTCACTTTCCAGACGTGCGACTGAGCCGCAGCCGTGCCTGCCGCATAATTACCGAGGCTGATATAAACCGTGTTTTTATTCGTCGGGTCAAACGCCAGTCGAGCGACATAAAAATCAGGTATCACAGTAGCACCGCCAACAGGATCGAGGCTTGTAAGCGGGTTACCTCCCGTGGTGGTAAAGAAAAGGCCGCCATTATTAAGTCCTACGAAACGATAATTGTCGTCCTGCGGCGAAATCGCGATCGAGCTAACATTCGACGCCATCGTCTGGCTCGCAATTGTCATCGTATCCCCCTTATTGATCGAGCGATAAAGTTTGTTGGAGCCAAAATAAACTGTGTTAGGATTTCCCGGCCCGAGAGCTATCGGCGCATAAAAATTGACCGAGTCCGTGATCGCGATGCCGCTAAAAGTATCGGTCGAACCATCACAATACGGCGTCGGACCGACTGCACCGCCGTAGATACCATGGAATGACCACTGGCCATCCGATGCACAAGGAACCGTATTTGTCCGGGCAACGCCGATCAGATTATTGGTTTGATTAAAATACGTGTGATACATCACGACGTTGGTATTGTCCGTCGCGTTTTGGTCGATCAAAGCGAATCCACCATCACCAAAATCTATACGGTTCCAAGAGGTGCCAGCCGGCAGAAGATTTTCAGTTCCGTTATCCTGGGTTCCGCCTATCGTAAAATTGGGATCCGTTGGATGTACCGCAATGCTCTGAAATTGGGTCGCTCTAAATGTTGCGTTATTGAGGCTGGCCCAAGTCGCACCTCCATTAGTCGATTTCCAGATGCCGCCGTCGTCGCCGCGATAGACGATGTTCGAATTAGACGGAGCTACTTTGATAACGTGTGAATCGGCATGCAGGCCGACGTCGGTATTAGCAAAAACCGTAGCAGCACCGTCGAGCGAGGTTCCCTGTAATTTCTGGCAGCTGGCACTCTGCACATTGCCTCCCAAAAAGAGTTTATCCGTCGCGGACGTGGCCCCGGCAACAATTTCAAAGGCTATATTGTAAAAGCACTGACCACTGCAAAATCCGCCGCCTCCGGGCAACTCCGCCGACCAGGTTGCCCCTCCATCGATCGATCTGCGCAACCCCCCGGCCTGCGCCGCACTATTGCAGAGCGATCCGCTCGTCGATGGCTCCCCGCTTGCCACATAGATTCGGGCCGGGGTGCCAACACCTAATTGAGCGATGGCAAAAGCCCCTCGTCCGCTCGACGAGGGTGTAATGAAGGTCTGCGTAAATGTAGGAGATGCACCTAGGGCATTTGTTGAACGGTAGATGCCTCCATCATTGACGGCGCTGATCCCGTTGAGCCAAAGAATAAGCGTATTACCGGTCGGATCGCTGAGGTCAAATACCATGTCGTTGACGTTTCGATTTCCCGTGCACGGGATGTCGAAACACCCACCTGCTACAGAAACAGCGATCCTCGTGACAGTTGCACTCGCGGGAGCTCCGCCGACATTGCTGAATTTGTAAAGGCCTCGCAGGCCCAATGGGGGAATAGCACCGCCAAAAGGAGTGTTGCCGCCTAGACCAATAACGCCGCCGGCGGAGCCGACCAAAAGTTCGTTTGCATTCGCTGGATTGATGAGTATCTTACTGACGCTCCTACCCTGAACCGCCGGAACGCTCTGAGCCACGCTGCCCGCGTCAGTATAATTGCGAACCGGATTGAACGGGCCGACGAGGGTAGCTGTCGTCGCCGGACTGTCAACACGATAAATACCAACACCGGCAAAGCTGTCAGCCGAACCGTTAGGCTCCCCTGTGCCAACCCACAGCCTGTTGTTCGCTGCGTCCAAAGTTAGGCTGCCGATAGCCAGAGTCTGAGCACCGTCAAAGATCGGGGTCCATGTCGCACCGCCGTCGAGAGATCGATAAACGCCGCCTTGAGCCGCACCGACATATACCTTGTTCGGGTCGGTCGGGTCAATAGCAATCGCCGTGACGCGGCCGCTTACGGGCGTTGTGATAGTTTGAGTCTGACCGTTTGGAATAGGATTTGGCCCAAGCTCTGTCCACGCTGCAAGCAGCGCATCCGAAATGAAACTGCTCCCGTTTTTATTCCTCGCGGCGACCATCCTGTCTTGCTGGCCTTCCATTGTCGTTACTGCACGGCTGCGAGACGCCGGGTCAGCAGGCCTTTCTGGGTCCACGCCGCGGAGCAAATTTACAAAAGCATCGCGTCGTGCGATATAGTCGGCCTCGTCGGCTCCTTTGCCTTCGCCTTCGCCATCCTCTTTGATCCCGGCTTTCTTAGCCATTGACGGCGGAACATCCGGGTTTATGGCAAAATATCGGCGAATTTGTGCACTAACCTCACTAATTGGGCCCCAGCCAATAAAAATACCGACACCCAAAACCAATATCGCAGCGATCGTGAACAGCTTTTTCATATTTACTCCTAACTTTATGTCTTTCTATGGGATAGGGATCCCGCTTGGATTACAAGTCAACTCAATGACGGTATATTTCTTTTTTAAATTTTCGAGATCGGCCCTCTGTTTTTCCATTATTTCAAGATAGTCTTCCGGCGGGTTTCCCCAACAGCCCTGCAGTTGAAAAAACCGAATCTGCTTGCCTTTGCGGTCAAGTAACTTGCCGTGCGAGCAACGCGCCTTTAACTTTTTTAAAGTTTGCTTAGCGGTAACAGGTGCAGTACTTTCAACTCCTTTGGCCGATGTCTGCGTTACAAACGCGACAACCGTGTTCTCTTTAATATCGGCGGGTAGGCAGGTGAAATCCTTGCCAAAACCTACGATCGACAGGAAGATTAACACTATCAATGCCCCAACTAATTTCATGCGCCGGTTAAAATGCGAGCGATTGTTTTTCTTAAAAGAGTAAATAGACAAATATTTTACTGGCAACAGTCTAAAACATTTGGAGGAAAAACGTAAGCTGATAGTAAGCAGTCTGCTAATCAGGCAGCTGAGCAGACAATAGGTTTTGGATATTGCCGCCCAATATTTGGGCGATGTCGTCGTCGGAGAATCCTTCGTTAATTAGGGCCTCGGTTATCAATGCGTCTCCGCTTGTGTCGAAAGGAGCTTTGACCGAGCCGTCGAAATCGGAGCCGAGTCCGACGTGTTCGACGCCGATGAGATCTGCGGTGTAGCGGATGGCTTTGGCGATGTGAGCCGCATCGTCGCCGCAGACGGCAGTGTCCCAGAAACCGATACCGATGACGCCGCCCGTCGCTGCAATGCGTTTAAGCTGATCGTCCGACAGATTACGGTTGTTGTCGCAGGTGCCCTTTACGCCGGTGTGAGACACAACGACGGGACGCGTCGCCATCGCGAGCACGTCGTCGATAGTCTTAGAAGATGCGTGGGCGACATCGACAAGCATCTTTTTAGCCTCCATGCGGCGGATCATCTCTTTGCCTTTGTCGGTGAGGCCGTATTTTTCGACGCCGTGTGCCGAGCCGCCGATGTCGTTGTCAAAAAAATGTGACGGCGACATCATCCGAAAACCCGCGTCATACAGCACATCGACATTATTCACGTCGCCGTCGAGGGCGTGAGCACCTTCGATTCCCAGCCAGCCCCCGACGATCTTTTCGGTTTTGCGGCGGGTGATAAATGCCGCCAGATCACGTTTATTTTCGATCACGACGAGCTTGCCGCCCGACGCAGCAGCATATTCGTGCAGGTGTTTTGCCTGCCAAAGCGCACGTTTTGTTAGGCTCGAAAGATTTTCAAACGGCTGACGTTGCGTGAGAGCGAGCAGGAAAATATTGTCGGTTTTGTCGTCGTTGTTCTCGATATTCATCCCGCGAGGTGATTTGGTGACGACGGTAAAAGCCTGCAGAGAGACGTTGCCGCGAAGCAGTTTCGGCACATCGACTTGAGCGATCGGCGAGTCTTCGTTTAAGTCACGATTCCACAGCAAAGCATCAGCGTGCATGTCCGCAACAAAGAGTTTGTCGTGCAAAGCTTGGGCACGTTCGCTGACCTTATATGGAGGCGGCGTGATTATCGGATTGAGACGGCGTTCGGTAAACGATGCCGCAAAAAAGAAAAAGAAGATCAGAAAGCCGACGACCGCGACGGCAATGATAGAGGAGAGTACCTTGATGATCTGTTTCATATTTGGCTAAAGTTTAACGACCTGACCATGAGCGTCGGACTCGCGGGCAGCGTCGAGCACACGCTGAACTTTGACGCCGTCGGCAAAGGTCGCAGCGTTTTCTATCACCGTTTTTCCGGTTCTGATAGCGTCAATTATCACAGGTGCGAACGACATAAACCCTCGCGTAAATCCCGTGTCGGGCAATCCCGGCATGAGCCTGCCGAGATCAGTCGGAACCACCGTCCAGTCCGTTTCGCCAAATTTCGCGACAAATACTTCGCCGCGATGATCGACGCGGAGAGCTCCGTCGCTGCCATAAAAAACCATGCGGTTCATATATTTAGGATTTTCGGTCATTGAAACTGACACAATACCGGTCGCATCATTGGTTAGTTCTCCGTCAGCAAAACGCAGCAGCATATTTGCCTGATCGTCGCTTGTGACGGCTCGCATCTCTCCGGCCGCGTCGCGACGCTCTTTGATCTGCGTCTGCAATTGGCACGAAACGCTGGCAATGTCGCTGCCCAAAAACCAATTGAGCGAATCGACGATGTGCGAATTGATCGCACCCAACGCTCCGCCTCCGACAGTCGCATCGGACCACCAATTCCAAGCGATATTTGGGTCGCCGCGATGCGGTGACTGAAAGATACATTTGACGTGACGGATCTTGCCGATCGCACCGTCACGCAGCATCTTATAGGCAATTAGGCGTCCTGGCTGGAAACGCAGTTCGTGATCGATGAGAGCAAGCAAAGGCTTGCCACTCGCAGCAGCTGTCATTTCTTGAGCCTCGGCGAGATTCATCGCCATCGGCTTTTCGCAAAGGATATGCTTACCGTGTTCGACGGCAAGCATGGTCATTTCGCGATGAAAATTTGGCGGCGTTGTGATGCAGACGAGATCTACATCGTCAAGCACAACCGTCTCACGCCAATTGTCCTTAAAATGCTTCGCACCGCACTCTTCGGCGGTCGCACGGGCATTTTCCAGGCTGCCGCTCGCGACTGACGCGATATGAACGCCGTCACATTTCAAAAACGCCGGTATCTGCACTTTGCGTGCGAAACCCGTCCCGATCACCGCGATGCCGATCTGCTCTTTCATACCTTGCAGATTAACAAAAAAAGCGTGCGGAATGTGTCCGACGCTTTCGTATCTTTATATATTTTTGCGAAGCTTAGTCGATGCCTAATTCCAGGCTCGCCGCCGCAACTTTTGCCACACGCCCGCCCTTACGCAGAAAAGTATCGTATGTATCTTTGTCCAATGCCGCGACCTCTAAAATATATGCTCCTATCAGAAACTGTTCAGTCGAAAGATGTTTGCCTACCTTTTCATACCGACGCCCAATGACACGCATATTGACCTTGCCGTTTGGCAGATCGATCTCGACATTGAGCTTCCGGTCCTGATTAACGAGATATTTTTCTTTGATGCGTATCGAAGAAACGACAAAACCTATCCCTGTCCGGCTGATGTCAACAGTTTCGCCGGTAACAAAAGCGGCTCGTGCGAGTTCGCGTGAGCGCTCGGTGTTGGTATCAGGGTCGAACCAAATTTTTATCTGTGCTTTGTAATTCCGACGCGACGAAACCATCTTTTCAGACAGAGAGCGGTTAAATTTGGTTATCAGCTCACGTAGCATAAGTTCTGGAGCCTGAAAAATACGCAGGGGTAATATTTATAAACTTATTTTAAAAAAATATCAACAAGTTTCCCACAGTTTATTAACAACCCTGTTACTTAGGCAGCGGTTTGCCGCCGTTATCTTTGCCCGTAACGTGCGACAGCCCTTTGTTATCAAGCTTTAACAGAAAAGACAGTTTGCCGCTCTTGCCATAGTCCGCTGGTGTTGCGGTCGCGTAATACTGCTTATTGCCCGGCAGGAGCGTAATGACAAAATTATAGCCGGTCGATTCGCTTGTGCGGATGTCGTCGGGCAACAAGCCCTCGATGATCAGCTCCTGCATATCTACGCAGATGCCACCGTTTTGCAGCGAGTGTGCAAGCTGGGCTTTGGAAATGCGCTCCAGCATCTTTTTGGCCTCTTCTTCATGAGTCTCAATTCGCAGGTTGTAAAAATACTGCTTACCCTCGGCCTTGATGCGTTTTTCTGCATCGCCATCGACTGTGAGAATGATCCAGATGCCATTCACCCGGCGTAGATTGATCTTTTGCAACTCGTTTTTGCCGGTATCGTCGCTTGGCAGATTTGCTGTAACAGTCGCGGTTTCGCCGATTACGATCTCCCCGTTGATCTCTACCTCAGCCGGGATGTCGCCCGCGATCGCTTCGAAATCGAGTGAAAAATCTTTCAGCTCAGCTTCGGTCAGACCTTCGATAGCAGGCCTTAAATTTGTCAAAAATATCGCATCGCGAAACTTTTTCTCACGCAGCAGTTTGTAAAATGCACGAACCGTGTCCGCCGGACCGCCAGCGTCAATAGGTATCGTCGCTCCTTTAGCAGCGGCAGAGTTTGCGGCCGCTGCAGAGTTTGCCGCGCCGGCATTATTTGCCGCCGCGACCCTATTAGGTTCGGCGACAGAGCATCCACCGGCAAGCGTAAAGATAACCAATATGCAGAAAATACGGCTCACGTATTGAGTTTGGGTAATGGGCATCAACAAAATTCTCATTTTGAAAAAATAACTGACAATACAGTTTGGAAAACCCGGAAGAAAAAAGCGACACGCTAAATTTTATTATAGCGTGCCGCGCATAAAAAGGTAAAACAATATTTTACCCGGTCTTAGATGTCACTTTCGCGAACCTCCGGATTCCCCGGAACTACACCGGGCGATCCTTTCCCTCTCAAAAGCTTTTCGCGGCCGACTAATGCTAGAATCACAGCGAGAACCAAGAACGGCAGTAGGCCGAGTAGGTCAGAATATCCGCCCTCGAAGAACGGATTACCGCCAGTCGCCCATTTTTCCATCGCGTCCTGAACCGCTTTAAGGCTAGGCACCACAGCGAAGACCGCGATAAGAATACCCGCGATCGCACCGCCAGCAATGTAGCCTGAAGCGAGCAGAACGCCGTTCGACTTATCGGTCTCGGCGATGATCTGATCCTCAGTCAGGTTCTGTTTGGCGAGTTTTCGTTTCAAATAACGATCGACAATATAACGAACGATGCCGCCAATAAATATCGGCGTCGATGTAGATATCGGTAGGTAAATACCGACCGCAAAAGCGAGTGCCGGCACGCCCGATATTTCCAAAACGACAGCCATCATCGCACCCAATATTACCAGTCCCCACGGCAGATTTTGCCCCAAAACGCCTTTGATAATGTAACTCATCAATGTCGCTTTCGGAGCGTCAAACCGCTCGAGGTCCTTGCCCTCGTCGTCCTTTTTCAAGATGCCGTTGATGCCGGGATCGACAAAGTAAATCGGCTTGCCCGTCGGATCGACGAGGTATTTGCCGACCTGGCCGGCGGACGGTTCGGTGTTTTGCCAGACATGGTATTCGACGGTATCTGAGTCTTTATATTTGCCGCCCGCCTTTTCGACCTTAACCTTGCCGCCATCGCGGAAAAGTTTGTCTTCCGTTACGACAACCCGTGCCTCAGGCGAGGCAGCGTCAACTTTTTGATAATAGGTCCGCGAACTATTCAAAAATATCAGCAGCGAACCGAGCACAAGAGCCGACGCCAAAGCACCAACTAAAATCGCGATCTGCTGACGCCACGGCGTGCTGCCGACCCAGA
>JAYVOS010000440.1:0-3388 GCA_043757775.1 Chloracidobacterium sp.
AGAGAAAACTAATATCCAAGTCTCAAGGAATATAGCCTAAACGTTAAATTTTATGTGTTACTGACACATACTGCAACCATCATAGCTACGAAAAACCAAATATCGTTTTAGTCCGAAAACTTTGATGCATTAAGCCCACCCTCAGGTTGTCATTTTAGAATTCGTATATATCATTTAACATTAGTCACTTACGGGTTGAGGGATGAAAAAGCTAAAACTAATGATCGTTGTAGGCGAGGCGTCGGGTGACGGACATGCCGCCAAATTGGTAAAAGCTTTTCGCTCTCTTTTGCCGGAAACTGAGTTAGAGTTTTTCGGCTCAGCCGGAGAAAAACTCCGATCTGTGGGAGTTGAGGCTATTATAAGATCTGATCATCTCTCAATAGTTGGCCTGCCGGAGATAGGCAGAGCTTTGCCAATGTTCGTAAAAGCGTTCAATGCCTTAAAGATTGCTGCAACTGAGCAAAAACCGGATGTGGTTATCCTAGTCGATTTTCCTGAATTCAATCTTAAGCTTGCTAAGGCTCTGAAAAAAAAGGGTCTAAAAGTCATTTATTATATTTCTCCACAGTTATGGGCCTGGCGAAAATACAGGATTTATTCGATCAAGAAATATGTGGATCTTATGATCACTATCCTGCCTTTTGAAAAGGACTGGTATGAGGGAGAGGGCGTTACTCACGTCGAATATGTTGGCAGCCCGCTCGCTAAAGAAGTTTATGCGGACGTACCAAAGATAGATTTTTGTCGGAAACACGGTCTTAACGCTAGCAGGCCGATCATCACATTGCTGCCCGGGAGCCGTCACAAAGAGATAGTTAAGATACTGCCTGTCATGCTCGAAGCCGCATCGAAAATGTCAGATGCCTCTCCAGAGTTACAATTTGTCATAGCTATAGCATCAGATCGCGACCAGGCGGATGTCCAAACGGCTCTTATCAATGCCCCAAATCTAAAGTCGGTCAAGGTGATAGCGGGAGAGACTTATAATGCTTTAAACGCATCGGACGCAGCCGCAGTCACCAGCGGCACTGCGACGCTCGAAGCCGGTATTATCGGGACGCCGATGGCGATTGTGTACAAAACATCTGCTTTAAATTACAGGCTGTTCGAACCGCTAATCTCTGTCGAGCATTATGGGTTGATAAATTTGATCGCAGAAAAACGTCTTGCAAAAGAGTTGATCCAAGGCGATTTCACAGGGGCGACCTTATCGGCTGAATTACTACGTTTGTTGGTGCCAAAAGTAAATGCTGAAATGCGGGCTGAATTAAAACTTGCTGCCGACAAACTTGGACATGGCGGAGCCTCAAAACGCGCCGTCAAAGCCATTCTCACTTTGATAGGTTAATCTAACTTTTTCTTTAGCATTTTTATTTCGGCTTTGAGCCTTTCGAGACCTTTGACGTGGGCATTTTGACGTTTGTATTCATTTAGCGGCTGAACGGGCGTGCCCCACCATACACCCGGACGGACGATCTTTCCAGGTAACACACCTGCTTGCGAGCCAATTATTGCACCGCTTTGAACACGAGCGTGGTCACCCATACCTACCTGTCCGCCTATAATGCAATCGTCTTCGATAACGGTGCTGCCTGAAATGCCTGTCTGCGCAGCGATGATCACATGTTTGCCAATATCTACGTTGTGGGCTATCTGGACGAGGTTGTCGATCTTCGTGCCTTCGCCAATTCGGGTTTCGCCTAAAGCTCCGCGATCTATGCACGAATTAGCCCCGATCTCGACATTGTTTTCAATAATTACAGTTCCGATCTGTGGAAACTTGATATATTTTTTTCCGTCACGCACAAATCCGAACCCATCAGAACCTATAATAACCCCAGTATGCAGAACGACATTATCCCCAATAGTGCAGCCCTCTTCGATAAACACGTTCGGGTGTAGCACACAGTATTTTCCAACTGTCACACCATCTCCGATCTTCGCCCCAGCACGAAGTTGTGTGCCGTCGCCAACCGTCGAGTTCTTGCCGACACACGCAAATGCACCTATAAAAACATCAGCGCCGATCTTTGCAGTCCCAGATATTACGGCAGACGAATGAATTTCTGCGGCTCTATGTGCGGTCGGATGAAGAATAGCGGCGATACGCGAGAAGGTGACTTTTGGATTAAGGGCCCTGATATGAGGGGTTGAAATATTTCCCGAAAAATCGATTGGCACTATCAGACACGAGGCATCTGATATCGCATCACCATCGGATTTTTCTACAAACGCCAGCTCACCCCGCTTTGCTGTTGCAAGTGCAGCGACGCGTTCGATCTCGATGCTGTCGTCACCAACAGGTTCTGCTGATAAAAAGTCTGCTATTTCTCGAATTTTCATTGCTCTTAATGTAAATGGTTTTTGAGAAAAAGTCAGGTGTGGAGGGGGCTAAACACCATGGCGTTCAGCATCGTTGACGGCAGATTGCAGAAATATCTCCATACCTTCGATCTCAAATCCATCAAGATCCGCGAGCCTTTTCAAGATCGAAGCGGCCTCGCTGTCTAGAAAATCAAGATCGGCAAGGTCGATCGTAATGTGATTTCCTGTATCTTCATGAACCCCGGTAGCGATACGTTCTAACAGCAGGGCGTCATCGTGCAGCAATTCGCCACCGACCCTTAGGATCGTTTTGCCGTTATTATCTATTTGTTTGATCTGCGTCGCCATTCTTTCGTGTATGGATATCGTATCTACGCATAAAACTATCTCATGTTTCAATGGGAACATACTTTCGCGTGACGAGAAATACGCCGGCAAAAATTAGCGCTGCAGCTATCACAAATTTGAAATCGATATGCTCACCCAGAAATATTACTGCAAATAGAAATCCGATCAACGGCTGTAGATAAATAAAAACTGCAACAGTCGAAGGGTTTACCCGTGTGATCGCCCATGCATTGAGCAAATAAGGCACTGCGGTTGCGAAAATCGCAATATACATAATTAGCAGCCATGTGATCGGTTCTAATGACGAGCTATCTACATGTGAAAACGAAAATACTCCCAATGGTACGCAGACAATAGCAGCAAGCAAAAAGACCCACATCATCGAACGAAAAGCCCCGTTGCGGGTTATTACGCTTTTTGATGTAGCAACATAGATGCCGAAAGATAGGGAATTTATCACAATGAGGATATCGCCAAGCGTCGTCTCTGAGGAGAAGGATGCTTTGCTTGGGTCGATAATTAGAACCACTCCGATAGCTGCAAGAAATATACCTGCGATCTTAATCTTGCGGAGTTTTTCGGCACCAATTATAGAACCGACAGTGAGGGCGAAGATGGGAATTGTGACTGCCAAAAGCGAAGCATTTGACGCTTTGGTCAATGAAAGTCCGTTGACGAAAAGAAGCCGATTAAAGACTACTCCAAACAGGCT
>JAYVOS010000441.1:0-3381 GCA_043757775.1 Chloracidobacterium sp.
AAAAAAATAATAAGTCTTGACACAAATGAATAATCCTGCTAATGTTCTATTTACTACAACAATAATTGTAGTTAATACACAAAACACTAAATAAACACATAAGGAGAATAAATTAGTTATGGATTATAGAAATTTAAGCGACGCCGACCTTTCGGATTTCTCAAAAAACGTCGAAGATCAGTTGATCGCTCACGCAGTAACCGGCATCGACAATACATTAGCCGATGATCTTGCGGCACCGCTGACCCCGCTAAATGTGTCGTATCCGGCGTCGATCGAGCTGGCGGTAGAAAACACCGCTGTCAAACAATCGGTCGTCGCCGATAAGCAGAGCATACGTGACGACTTGCTGGTGCGGCTCGCGACCGTCCGCAATTATCTGATCGCCGCCGCCGCACCACGCAAATCATTTGAACGCTGCGGATTTACCTACCCCAGCCCGGCCAGTATCGTTACGGCCAATGACCCGACTGAGTTGGCCGCTACCGGTACATCGAACGGCGTAAACCGCATCACGTTTATCGGCAATAACCGCCGCGGACGCGTAATTTATGAGGTTTGGCGCCGCCAGGGCGATGATGGACCGTGGGGCATCATCGCGGCGATCCGCCGTCAGGCGTATTCTGACACTCCGGTCACACCGGGACAGTATTACGAGTACAAGGTTCGTGCAGTCGCAGCGACAAACACGTCAAACTTTTCAAACTCAGCCGTAGTTTACGGTGCGATATGATAAGTGACGAGTGAGAAGTGACAGGTGATAACTGACCGGATATTTAGCCATCTTCATAGATGGCTAAATTATTTCTTAACTGCTCTTATCTGTTACTTCTCCCGTGGCTAATACTTATTTTTTTCGTCGAAAAATTCGCTTGACTTATGCCCAAATTGGCACGTACGTTTGGCGACCTGAGAGCCGGCGAGGGTTACATCGTTACGGTTGGTAGCCGACGCTACGCGTTTAGCACGCCGAGCCGCGTGATTACGCTTGTTGATAATGCAACCGATGTTGATTTTGTTGCAAACCCTCAGCAATGACTGAGTTTGATTGTTAGAAAACCTGAGCCCTTACCTTTCGGGGTGAGGGCATTTTCGCGTTAGTTTGGTAAAATCTGAATCATGAAAGTCGTAATTTTTAGTATTGTCTTGATCACTCTTTCTGCCGTGTCGGCGTTTTCCCAAGCCGTAGTGCCAATTGAAAACTATCGTGTTTTCGATGCTAACGGCGATCCGTCCGACATTGCCTCGATAATTAAGGCGCTCGATGGCGTTGATGTGGTCTTTCTGGGTGAGCAGCACGACGATTCAGTTTGCCACGGACTCGAATTTGAGATATTTCAAAAGGCAGTCGCTGATTACGCCGCCAAGCGAAAAGTTGCGTTGTCAATGGAGATGTTCGAGCGTGATGTTCAGATCGTCGTCAACGAATATCTGAGCGGTCAGATCACTGAGGCACAGTTTTTGGCTTCGTCACGTCCGTGGAGTAATTATAAAACTGATTATAAACCTCTCGTCGAGCTTGCCAAAGAGAAACATCTTTCCGTTGTCGCGGCAAATGCTCCCCGCCGCTATGTCAACATGGTCTCCCGCAACGGTCGCGACGTGCTAAACGGGCTTACTAAAGAAGCCAAGTCTTGGATCGCACCGTTGCCGTATGGCGAGCCGTCAGATGCGTATTCGAAAAAATTTAAAGCCCTGATGGGCCCAAGCCCTGAAGCTCAGATGGGCATTGACAAGATCCTCGCTTCACAATCGCTGTGGGATGCGACGATGAGTAACTCGGTCGCTAATTACCTGAAAAAAAATAAAGGTGCTTTAGTTGTTCATCTCAACGGTAGCTTTCATACTGAGAGTCATCTGGGAACCGCCCAGCAGATACTCAAATACCGAAAAAATGCCCGAGTGCTGGTCGTCACGATGCGTTATGAGGATGATTTCAAAGCCTTTGATAGGACAAAGGACACTGGCCTCGGTGATTTCGTGATTTTGACAGACTCCAAACAACCCCGCAGTAAAAGATAAAAAAGGACGAGTAAAATATTCGCCCCTTATCATTTCAATGTCTTTTTAGAGCTATTTACTTTTCGTCGCGGTGAACGGGATAGACCCAAACGAAGCATTGGTAAATGTTCCGGTCATCTTGTCACCTTCGACGGTGCCATCGATCTTAAAATCAACTGCACTGCCCTGCACATCAGCGTGCAGAGTGCCGGTGATGGTTTTGCCGCTGACCTTGCCGCCGTCAATGACTCCGTTGCCCATGTCCGACGCAGTCGTTCCTGAAAAATCTGTGCCGGTCTGTTTAAGCTCGACGCCGATCTGTAGCGACTGTCCGCCCGCATCAGCGACCAGCGCCCATTTTCCGGTAACGTTAGTATCCTCAGTGGGGCTGCCGACAGTTCCCGCGATCGCCGATATAATTGAAATAGAGAGAACGATGGTCAATATTAAGAGTGATTTTTTCATAATTTTTTTATTTGCTGTCTCATTTTGATACGTTACCTGAAAAAGATAGTTTCACGCAAATTCATGCCATGTTTCGCTGTGCCAGGTCTGTTTGCGAAATTTGCTTTCATTCCAAAATCCTTTTGTTAGCTCGATAGTCGTTTCCGCGTGTTTTGGCATTAGCACAGTTACTACATCATATCGATAAGGCATATCCCGGATGCCAAATATCTTACGATAAACCTTTGCGGTTCTTGTGATCTGCCGCTGCTTGCGAGTACCAACGTTGGACAAAATCGGCGTAAACTCATCCGACCGACGCGTTTTGACCTCAACAAAGCACAGCGTTTCGCCATCCAGCGCAATGATATCGATCTCGCCCGTCACCTGAACACCTTTTCTGTTGCGTCCGACCGGTGCTTTGAAGTTTGACACGACTAGGCGATAGCCTTTCTCTACTAAAAATTGGGCGGCTAAAAACTCACCTCTATCACCGAGACTCTGGGCTAAGGGTGACGGCACAGCACTTATCGAGGGCAGCGTGTCCATAAATATTTATTTGCTAAAACGCCGGCTCCTCATATATCCCGTAAACATCACGTAGCGCCACACAGATCTCCTCAACCGTTGCATAAGCTGCAACCGCTTCGATGATCGACGGCATTGTGTTTTCATTGCTGTTAGCGGCGTGTTTTAGTTTTTCAAGCGAATTGGCGACGGCACCGTTATCGCGGGTTGCTTTTGTGTGAGCAAGCCGTTCTAGTTGATGATCGCGGATGTTTTCGTCGATCTGGAGGATATTCATTCTCGACGGCCCTTCGTCCATCGCGTATTTATTTACACCGACTATAATCTGCTCGTTTCGCTCGACTGCTTTTTGATACTGATAAGCCGATTCTTGTATCTCACGCTGCGGAAAACCGGCCTCAACAGCCT
>JAYVOS010000442.1:0-12633 GCA_043757775.1 Chloracidobacterium sp.
ATATCGCGAACGATGTTTCCGATCTTGAAATTCTGAATGCCTGATTGCCGTGTGCCCAGAATTTCGCCTTGCCCGCGAATTTCGAGATCTTTTTCAGCGATCTTAAATCCGTCAGATGTTTGCTCCATAATACCGAGCCGCTCTTTTGCAACTGCGGTCTTTTTGTAGTCGGTCAGCAATACACAATAGCTCTGATCAGCACCGCGACCGACGCGTCCGCGTAGCTGATGGAGCTGCGATAGCCCGAACCGCTCGGCATGTTCGATCACCATCAAAGACGCGTTTGAAACATCGACGCCGACCTCGATCACAGTTGTCGAGACAAGTATATTGAGCTTGCCAGCGATGAATTCACGCATAACCTCGTCCTTTTCGGCGGATTTCATCCTGCCGTGGAGCAGACCGACGTTTAGATGCGGAAAGATATTTTTTCGCAAATCGTCATACATTATCGTCGCAGCTTTGAGGTCCAATTTGGCGGATTCTTCGATCAGCGGATAGACGACGTAGGCTTGGCGGCCAAGCTTTATCTCACGCTCTATGCCGCGATAGACGCCGGTCCGCTGATCCTCGCCGACAACGACGGTCTTTATCGGTGTGCGTCCGGGCGGGAGTTCGTCGATCACTGACACATCAAGGTCACCGTAAACCGTCATCGCCAGCGACCGGGGAATCGGCGTTGCGGTCATCACGAGCACGTCAGGATTTAGCCCCATTGCACGCAATTGAGCCCGCTGCATAACGCCAAAGCGATGCTGTTCGTCGATCACAGCAAGCCCGAGCCTGTCGAACTCGACTTTGTCCTGAATGACCGCGTGTGTGCCGATTATCATTTGAATTTCGCCGGATGCGAGGTCAGCTAGAACCGAGCGTTTTTCGGCAACTTTCATGCTGCCTGTTAACAACTCAACGCGATAGCCTGTGCCGTCGAAAAGCTTTGTGGCATTACGAAAATGCTGTTCAGCGAGGATCTCTGTTGGTGCCATCAGAGCGGTCTGATACCCGTTTTCCATCGCCGCGAACATCGCGAGAAAAGCGACAATGGTCTTGCCGCTGCCTACATCGCCTTGGACGAGGCGGTTCATCGGAGCATCGGACTTGAGATCACCAAATATCTCGCCAACTACCTTTTTTTGTGCTCCTGTGAGCGTAAATGGTAATAAATTTGAAAGCCTTTCTTTTGTGTGATCAGTGATCTCGATGACTGTTCCTTTCGGTTCCTTTTGCCGCTCGCCACGCAATAATTGCATCGCGAATGACAGCCAGAAAAATTCGTCAAATACCAACCGCTTATGTGCCGAACTTTGAAACATTTCATACTCAGAGATAAGTGAATTCTCGGGCGGGAAATGTATCTCCATGACAGCTTGAGCACGTGTGGCAAGATCTTGGCGTTCGAGTAGTTCTGCCGGGAGATCGTCAGCTATTGATTCAGCGTCGAGATTTTGCAAGACGCTATGAACAATTTCTCTCAGGCGTTTGGTCTGAAACGGCCCAAGTTTGCGGTATATCGGCACACGTCCGGTATGGATCGGAGCGAATGCCGAGTTTCCTATGTCGTTGCTAAGCTGGTCGTCTTCGCTAAATTCTTTTCCTTCTGTTTCCGCGAACAATCCTGTATCAACTGCGGGTAATATTTCAAATTCTTCGGGTTTTGGATGCCTCAGAGAAAAAGTATTCATGTAGGAATCCATCTCCCACATGCCGTAAACGACCATTCGCGTGTCGCGGGCGTAGCGGTTTTTATACCACTCGACTATCGCATTAGCATTTTTGCCTGTAACAAACCATTTGACCAGAACCGGATTTTTTTTATGTTCGCGGTCGCCGCCGGTGAGCTCAAAAATATAAAGAGGCGGTTTTCCCGGAGCACGATTTTTGCCTACCTGTCTGCCGCGCGAGCTTTCGATAAATATCTCGACGGCGGCTTCCATACCTTCTTCAAGCTCGTCGATCGAGATGAAATGCGAGCGATCCTCGTATCGTGTCGGATAGTAATTGAGCAGGTCTTCGACGGTGACGTTATCGATGTTGGGCTTGCTGGCTACACCTGCGAGTGCAACCGCAAGTTTTCGGGACATCGCGGCTGAAAGCTTAGCAATACTGTAGCGATACAGGTCGATGATGGGTGTGTCGAGTGTCAGTTTCATCGAGCAAACAATTTATGTATTCAATGTAAACGGATTGAAATTAGTCTCGCGGTCGTAATAGTCTTCGTGTTCGACGCGTTTGAGAAATGCGACGACCTTGTAAGTGACGGGCGTTGCGACGATCTCCCAAAATACTTTCAATAAATAGTTGCCGATCATCACGGCGACGACCTGTTCGGTCGGCCAAGTCCCGAGGAACGCTATAGGATAAAATATCACGCTATCGACGGCCTCTCCGGCGAATGTCGAGCCTAACGTCCGCATCCACAGATATTTGCCCGATGTGAGCAGCTTCATTTTCGCAAGGACAAATGAATTGACGAATTCGCCCGCCCAAAATGCTGTGAGCGACGCTAAAACAATGCGCCAAGTTTGGCCAAATATTGCATTGACGGCGGCTTGCTGCTCGGCAGACATTGTCTTTGCTGCTGGCAGACTCGTTACGACATACGCCATTAGCGACGCGAAAATCAATGCACCAAATCCGGCCCAGATGACTTTTCGCGATCGTGCATAGCCGTAAACTTCAGTTAAAATATCGCCGAAAAGATAGCTGAGAGGGAAAAATAGCACGCCCGTCCCGTAAAGATATTCGCCGTAAAAAGGGATGTTAACGTATGAGACCTTTTGCACTCCGATCAGATTTGAGCAAAGCAAAACGGCTACGAATGCTGCCATTATCAAATCAAAATACTTATATTGTCTCGCATTTGTCATTGACGAGAATTGTAACAAAAAAAGGAAACGGACCGTGAAAAACGGCCCGTTTCCGGGTGTGAACTGTTAAATTTTTATCGACTTTAGAAAAATCCTTACGCCAATTCGCTGACGTGCTTGGTCAGACGCGATTTATATCTAGCGGCAGTATTTCTGTGCAGGATGCCTTTGTTGACCGCTTTGTCAATGAGCGAGACGGTCGGGGTCAACAGCTCGACGCTGCCGGTTTTATCGTGACCTGCGACGGCTGTGCGAAGCTTTTTGATAGATGTCCGCAATTTACTGCGGTTGTTGCGATTGATCTCTTTGCGTTTGGCATTCTGCCGGACACGCTTTTCTGCTGATTTATGGTTAGCCATTTGTACTCCTAAAGTGTCGATAATAACAGTAAAAACAAACTTTAGAGTTTAATTCGGTAAGTGGGCTTTGTCAAGGTCAGCCTTAACGGTCGAATCTCGACGCGAGCGTATGCATCAGATCGACAAAAACGGTGATTATCGGGGGATAAAACAGAAACTCGGGGCCGAGGATTGTCGAAAACATACTCGGTAGCATATTTGCGGCGAAATTAGTCTGCCAGCCGATGACGAGTCCGATGCCGAGGGCCAGCAAAACTGAACCTAACAGAGAAAATGCTGTAACGAGCCGGGAATAAGGCTTTCGCTTGGGTTCGGCATCGTCGAGGATGGACGCGTGAATATCATCGTCACTTTCAGTAAACTTCTCAAACCCTGTTCGTATTCGCTCGATGATAAGAATAATGCCGATGATAAATAGCGACACGATGATGATACGCCCGATGACTGACGATTCTGCAAAAATCTTTGGCTTAAAAGCCGTGACCAGAACAGATGAAACGAGCAGTGCAACGAGCGGATAGATCGCTTTTTGAAAAGCCATCGCTTCGCGGAGCTCCTCAGCGATCATCCGGTCGATGATGTCGTTGTAACGCTTGTCCAAAACCATTTGCCGCCAACGCTGAGCATGACGGTTTTCCGAACCCAGCACGGAATCGCTGCCGTTCATGCTGGCCGTTACCTCAAGCAGGCGCTTGTCATAGCGGGTTCGCTGGCGCGAGTTTCCTAGAACCTCATAGGCCTCGGCGATAGCCGCAAACTTAAGAGCAGTCTCTTCGGAGCCTTGATTTTTATCTGGATGCAGTTGACGCGCCAAGCGCCGATATGCCGATTTTATTTCGGCTGTCGATGCCTGTGGTGATACTTTGAGGATGTCGTAGTAATTCACCATCGAATCGGATTATGTGTGAGTAGAAACGAAACGTCCGGAGTCCAAAGCCTTAAGCTTTGAACACCGGAAGTATAACATAATCTCGCATTTATCGTTTATTCGAGGCGGTCGATCTGTAGGCTGATAGGGTAGGCTCCGGCGAGTTTTGCTGCGTCGATCACCCGCGTGACGCTGCTAATCGAGATGTTTCGGGGCTTTGATAAACACAGTTCGTTCAATGCGGTCATTGGTCGGACGACCTGGATCGTCAGCATAAGATGAGGAAATGTTGCCGTTGGCGACACGCTCAGCGAAAACGTTTTTGAGTCTGGCTATCAGAGATGCCGTATCGCTTGCGGTTCCCATCCCGGTTTCGGTATTCAAGGCAAGCGTGGAATCTTTACCGACCGTTATTACCAGCGTTGTCGGATTCGGGGCTATCCTGCTGTCATCTATTGGCTCGGACGGAACCCGAGTCTTAAAACTGCTCGGTTTGAGCGGTGTTATGACCATAAAGATTATCAGCAAAACCAAAAGTACATCGATCAGCGGCGTGACGTTTATTTGCGGTTTATTCATCAGGTCCTCCTTTTTTTGCGGTCTGAAAGGTTAGACACCGATGAAGAGGATTTGTTCCTGAGTATTTTTAGGGAAAGTTTCCTCCGATGGCATTGAGGAGGGCCTGAGCTTTGGTGAGGGTTTCGTCGTATTCCTTTTCAGGGTCACTGTCGATAACGATGCCGCCGCCGACGTTGAATGTGGCGGTGTTTTCGCGAATGACCATCGTCCTGATCGCAACGCTCAAATCGATCATTGGAACCATTCCATGAAAATTTGTAGGAATGCTGACACCGATCGATCCCATCGAAAGACCACGCGTGGCAGTCTCGATCTCGTCGATTATTCGTATCGTGCTTATTTTGGGGGCACCTGTAATAGAGCCGCAAGGAAATAGAGAACGCAAAATATTGGACAGTTTTGTGTTCTCACGCAGATTCCCGCTGACGGTTGAGACGAGATGAAAGAGGGTCGGGTGTTCCTCAAGACTGCACAGGTTTTCCACTTGAACGCTGCCGTATTTACAAACTCTGCCGAGATCATTGCGCAGCAGATCAACGATCATTGTGTTTTCGGCTATGTCTTTTTTGCTGGTCAGCAATTCGTGTTTTAGTGCTTCGTCTTCGACAGGTGTATTTCCGCGCGGACGCGTGCCTTTGATCGGCGATGTTGCAATGGTTTGCCCGTCCGTCTTAAAAAATCTTTCCGGGGAAGCTGAGATTACAGTCGCATTGTGGCCCTTGAGAAACGCTGCAAATGGAGCTGGGTGATCTCGTCGTAGACGATAGAATATCTTCTGTGCAGCCAATTCGTCAGGCAATATTGCTGTTAATTGCTGTGTAAGATTTGTTTGATATGTGTCGCCGCTACGGATGCGTTCTTTGATAGTTTCGATGGCGGCTAGGTATTCAGGCTTAGTGAAATTAGACGTGATCCGACACGAACCATTATCAATTTCAGTTCTCAAATTTGAAATGTTTGAAATACTCGAGCTCTCGATGGTCGAAGCTAATTTTGCGGCTATCGATGTGATCTTATAAGGATCGCCGACCAGTTTTGTTTTACCGCTGTCGTAGTCGTGGACAATGAGAGCATTAAATCGAGCAAGAAATAGATCGGGCTCGACGGAAGTCACAAACTCTTTTGGTCGCGGCCTTATACCCAGTAATTTTAGACCGAATTCGTATGAAAGCGTAAAAATACAAGCAAGCTCACCAGAGAGCTTTTCGTCGATGATCGCTAAGGTCCGTTCGGGGCTATCGTCAGTAATTTCGACTGTTTCAACCGCGTCAATACCGGCGATCAGCAGATGCGAGCCGAGGTACGTTACGCCGTAGCTGTCGAGGATGCAGACGTTTTCCGTTTCGGAAAGACGCAGCAATGCTGCGATGAGATCGTCGGCCGATATTTCTAACTCTTGCACAGTGGCAATTTTATCACGGAACAAAATTTCACTTGAGGAGCGTTTTCGCGTAATATGATGCCAGTCAAATCAGCAAAAAAATTATGGCAACCGAACTCACTGACAGACAGACACTCGTTCGCGGCCTCGGGCTCGTGGCGGCGGTTTCGATCATCATCGGCAACGTTATCGGCACAGGCGTTTTCCTAAAGGCTCGCGTCATGACCTGTAATGTCGGCAGTCCGACGTGGGTAATTATCGCGTGGATCGCCGCCGGATTGCTGTCGCTCGCGGGTGCATTGACATACGCCGAACTGACCGCGATGAAGCCCGAAGCGGGCGGCGAATATGTCTTTTTGCGTGATACCTACGGCAAATTATCGAGCTTTCTATATGGCTGGATGCAGATATTTATCGCGAGGCCGGGTTCGCAGGCCGCTGCATCGATGGCTTTTGCCATCGGACTAAATGATTTTCTTGATAACAAACTGGCTCAAACATTGACCAGTTTTCACATTGGCTCGGCAGTGTTTGAGATCACGACGCTGCAGCTTGTCGCGATAATGGTCATCATTATTTTCACCACGTTAAACTGCGCGTCGGTCAGCATGGGCGGACAGATCGCGACAGTATTGACCGGAGTAAAGATAGCGTTGATCCTGTTTGTCGGCATCGGTGCATTTATTTGGGTTAGCGGTAATTTTTCGCATTTTACTCTGCTGAACACGGGCGGAACGTGCGAGGGAGTGTCCGATTCGGTAAAGGTCGGCTCGGCAAGTTATACATTTGTAGGCGGCTTTGCGGCCGCGATGCTCGGGGCGTTATGGGGCTATGACGGCTGGAATAATCTGACATTCGTCGCAGGGGAAGTAAAAGATCCGAACCGTAATATCCCGCTCGCCATCATCGGCAGCACGATATTAGTGATCGTCCTTTATGTGATCGCAAACGTCGCGTATTTTTATGTGCTTGACCCGACCACGATAGCATCCGTTTCAAAAAGCTCGTCCGTGGCTAAGGTAGTTGTGAGCATGTTCTTTGGCGGTGATGTCGCAAGCATTGCTGTCGGAGCAGCTATTGCGTTTTTTACGGTCGGGCTGATGTTATCGTCACTCGGAACCCTGCACACGTCGCTGATGGCAGGTGCGAGAGTTCCGTATGCGATGGCGAAAGACGGCCTGATGTTCAAGACATTTGGCAAACTTTCGATCAATCACGTGCCGGTCAGTTCTGTTCTGATGATGGGTGTGATATCGAGTATTCTCGCTCTGTCAGGCTCGTTTGATACGCTGACAGATTACGTTGTGTTTGGTTCGTGGGTATTTTACGCATTGGTTACGTCGTCGATATTTATTTACCGGCGTAAATATCCCGATCTAGTCCGCCCGTATCGTGCATTCGGTTATCCGGTAATTCCGGTAGTATTTTTGTTTGTAGCCGCCTGGTTGCTGTATGTAACATTTTCAAGCGACCTCTCAAGCCTGCAAGATGCATACGCCAAGCAGGGACAGATCAGCGATGTGCTTGCCGCTCTCGCGAAAACGTCCTCATTTGCCGGTTCGATCCTGATCTTACTTGGATTACCGGTCTATTATTACTTTACTTATAAGGGCAGCAACACCAGCGAGGATCAATAGACAATGTCAGCACAAGATAGACGCAGCGGTCAGGAACGCCGTGGGATAAATCGTTATCCGGTCGAGTTAGATGTTGATTGGGAAGGCACTTCCGGGCGCGTCCCGGGGACAATGAGCGACGTGAGCCTAGAGGGATGTTTTATCTTGAGTTCGGGTGATGTAAGCGATGGCGATATCATCAAGATATTTGTGCCGCTTGCCGACGGAATGAAAGTGCAGTTTGCCGCTAAGGTCGCAAACCACGTATATGAGATAGGTTTTGGGGTGAAATTTGAACCGCTATCGGCTGCTCAGCGTGAACTGATCGTCAAGATAGTGCACAACTCCGAAGGCGATTAAGATTCTTCTTCGAGTCTTTTCAATGCTTCGGCTGCAACTTCACGGTCGTCAAAGTGAAATTTATTCCCGCCAACTAACTGATAATTCTCATGGCCTTTTCCGGCGATGATGACAACATCATTTGGCTTTGCCAGAGCTATCGCACGATAGATCGCTTCGCGTCGGTCGGGAATTACCTCGTAAACCACATCCTTTTCTTTAACTCCAATCTCGATCTCAGAGATTATTTTTAGAGGGTCTTCGCTACGCGGATTGTCGGACGTAATAACTGCAATGTCGCTGTATTCACCTGCGATCTCTCCCATAGGCTTGCGTTTCGATTTGTCACGGTCGCCGCCGCAGCCGAAAACGGTGATTATCCGTCCGTCGGTCAGATCGCGAGCAGTTTGAAGAGTGTTGAGCAAGGCATCGTCCGTGTGTGCGTAATCGACCACAACGGCAAAATCTCCTTCGTGCGGCACTCGTTCGAAACGTCCGGGAGCACCGACGCAGGTCGAGAGTCCAATTACAACAGCGGTGAGATCGTAGCCTAGTTCGAGGGCGGTCGCGGTCGCCGCGAGCATGTTGTAAACATGCGGACGGCCTACGAGCGGCGACGTAATATTGACTTCTGCATCCGGCTTTTTTAGTAAAAACGAAGTGCCGCGTATCAACGAAACTTCGATATTTTTTGCCGTAAGATCAGCATCGCCGATCTGAGAGAATGTTACGACTCTCTGGCCCGCTGCTCGCAATTCATTAGTGAGCTTCATGCCCCATTCGTCGTCGATGTTGATGACACACGAACCCGGCTTTTCTCCAAGACGCCCGTCAAATAGCTTCTTTTTCGCGTCAAAATAATTTTCCATCGTCAGATGGTAATCGAGATGATCGTGCGTCAGGTTGGTAAATATGGCCACCTTAAACCGCAGCCAGTCGCAGCGGTTCAGGTCGATCGCTTGTGACGAAGCCTCCATCACCGCTATCGTGCATCCGGCATCGACAGCCTCACGCAAAAATCTATTCGTATCTGAAGCCTCAGGCGTAGTGCGGACGGCCTCTTCGCTTTTGTTGCCGATGCGATATTCGACTGTCGTGAGCATCGCCGGCTTTAGGCCGTCTGCTTCTGCCAATGCAAAACAAAGATATGTGGTCGTCGTCTTACCATTAGTGCCGGTAATCCCGACGAGATCGAGTTGGTGCGAAGGATCGCCGTTAACTGCAGCGGCAGCCTTTGCCAATGCCTCGCGGGCATTTGTGACCTTGAGCCAAGTCCCTTGAAAATCCGCAGGCGGATCAAATTCCGAGACAATTCCGACAGCACCGCGACGCAGCACGTCTTCGATAAAACGATGCCCGTCAACCGTCGCACCTTTTATCGCGACAAAAAGTGTGCCTTCGTGAGTTTGTCGTGAATCGTGGGTTACATCCGTGACGATCCCCGACATGTCCCCATATTGACCTGAGTTCAACGCATCTGCTATCTCTTGAATTGTGGTGTTTGTCCTGCTCAAAATAGATAAATCCTGCCCGAACGTGAATTATACGACAGACGCGCATTTTTGCACGAACAATGAGAAAAGAATTTCGTATCTAATGCTGTCAACGGAGGTTTTTGACTATGAACATCATCAAATTGATCCTCGGGGCTATCGGCCTTGTGTTTGTCGGAATGTTGTTGTTATGGGTACTTGGCTGGCTTGGATCGATAATCACTTGGGCATTCTGGCTCGGGCTGATCGGACTTATTGGCTATGGCGGTTATAAGTTTTTCGCAAAAGCCGAAGCAAAGGCTCTCGGCAGTGACCCACATGGCGGATTGGGCACCGGTGACATAAATATGTCTTGGGACGAATACGATAAAAAGTATCTGCATAAGTGAGTCAGTGCCACCTGCGGTAGCGGGCGGTTTTATACAGTTAACGTACTCGCTGGGTTGACGTAAGCGTGCTCCAAATAATAATCTCAAAGGTTAGTCTTTAACCATCCCCTACCGTAGGTGGTTCTGGCTTTTGCCGAGGTGGCGAAATTGGTATACGCACTAGTCTTAGGAACTAGCGTCGAAAGACTTGCGAGTTCGAGTCTCGCCCTCGGCACCAAAATTCAATAACAGTGGCCGGTGGTCAGTTGTCGGTAAAGACATCACCTCCGGCCATTGGCTTTTGTCCAGTGCTGCGATTTATAATTACGACAAGAGAACCGACCAATGAAAAGCGAATTAAAGGTAGTTTCACCTACCAGAAAAGAACTAAAGATCGAGATCGACGGGGCTACGCTAAAGGCAGCGTATGCCAAAGTCAGTCAGAAATACACCAAGGGAGCCAATGTCCCTGGGTTTCGTAAAGGCTATGCACCGCTCGACGTTGTGCGGATGCGTTTTAAGGAAGAGATCAAGGGCGACGTGCTCCAAGAGGTCGTTCCGGCGGCTGTTACGGCAGCCATTGATGAGCATAAACTGCATCCCTTGACCGAGCCGGACTTACACCTCGATGATCCTGACAAAATTGTCGTCAACGGCTCGACTTCGATCAAACTCCACGCTCACGTTGAGGTAATGCCGGAGATCGCGACCCCGAAATACAAAGGCATCGCCGTTACCCGCCGCGTAAAACCGGTCGATGACGCCGAAATTGAAAATCTGATCACCGAGCGTCTGCAAAAAGAAGCGGCGTTGCTCCCGGTCGAAGGACGAAAATCCAAACTCGGTGACACTGTAATTGCCGATCTCGAAGGCCGTTTCGAAGACGCTCCTGATGCAGAACCGATCAAAGCCGATGACCTCGAAGTCGAGCTCGGCGGAGAGCATATCGAGGCATCTTTTACTGAAAATCTGATCGGCGTAAAAGCCGACGACGAAAAAGCATTTACGGTCACCTATCCTGCGGAATTTTCCTCCGAAGCACTCGCAGGTAAGACCGTTCATTACAAAGCTCAGATCAAGTCCGTCGGCACAATGGAAGTGCCAAAGGCCGATGATTCGTGGGCTAAAAGCTTGGACGAGGGATATAAATCGCTGGCCGATCTGAAAAAACGCCTGCGTGCGGACCTCGAAAAAGTTTCCGAGGATGAGGCCGATGCTCGTGTCCGCAATGAAGCCATCGCAAAGATGATCGAGGACAATCCATTCGAGGTTCCTAATGTGTTGATCGAAAATCAAGCACGTAATTTGCTCAATAATTTCGCCCAGGATATGCAGCAGCGTGGTGCTGACCTAAACCAGATCGACCCGAGCTTTATCCAGATGGCGTATGAAAATATGAAGACGCAGGCGACACGCGATGTGTCCGGTGCGATGCTGCTTGATAAGATCGCCGAGGTCGAAAAGGTTGTGGTGCCCGAGACCGAAGTCGAAGAAGAAATAGGCAAAATGGCAGAGTATTACCGCACGACGCCGAAAGAAATCCGCGAATCGCTCGAAAAACAGGGCGGCGGCGTTGATAACATTCACAATAATCTAAAAACCCGTAAAACTATCGAGGCTGTTATGTCGGCGGCGAAAGTTTCGAAAGGCGAGTGGATCGATGAGACAGCGGAAGCTGCGGCGGCAGCAGAGGAAAAATCGAAAAAACCGGCTAAGAAAAAAGCTGCGAAGAAAGCATAGGTTTGGAGTCCCAACTTTAGTCGGCCTCCTCGCTGCGGATTAGCCTGCTAAAGCAGGGACTCCAAACATTTTGACTTGCATTTTATGTGAAAAGTTGTAGAATCAGTTTCCAAGTTTGGCTTGTCCCTTATTTTCAACAACTTATCACCATTTAATTCAAGTATCGTCTAAAGTAATTATTATTCAGTATTAGAGAGAAAATATATGGCATTAGTTCCAATGGTGGTCGAGCAGACGTCGCGTGGCGAACGTGCTTTTGACATCTACTCGAGACTCTTAAAAGACAGCATTATCTTTATCGGTACGCCGATCGACGACCAGATCGCTAATCTGCTCGTAGCCCAGCTCCTGTTCCTCGAAGCCGAGGACCCCGAACGCGACATCAATCTTTATATCAACAGCCCGGGCGGTTCGATCACCGCTGGTATGGCGATCTACGACACGATGCAGTTTATCAAAAACGACGTGACGACGATCTGCGTTGGCCAGTGCGCCTCGATGGCAGCCCTGTTGCTGACTGCCGGAACACCCGGTAAACGCTTTGCTTTGCCACACGCACGCGTGCTGATCCATCAGCCGTCGGGCGGTGCTTCGGGACAGGCGACGGACGTTCGCATCATGGCCGAAGAGATCCTGCGTATGCGCGAGATGACCTCACGTATTATCGCGAATCACAGCGGCCAGTCGTTCGAGCAGGTTGAAAAAGACGTCGAACGCGACCGCATTCTCTCGCCGATACAGGCTAAGGAATACGGCCTGATCGACGAAGTTATCGAACACCGAGACAAATAACCTATGAGCCAGTTCAGACGTCCAGAAGAACTTCTCGCTTGTTCGTTTTGTGGTAAATCGCAGAACGATGTTCGTAAGCTGATCGCGGGTCCGGGCGTGTATGTTTGTAACGAATGCATTGATATCTGCAATGAGATAATCAACGACGACGAGCAGACGGCGACGGTTGCGACGCGGACAACTCTGCCTAAGCCAGCAGAGATCAAAGGCTATCTTGACGAATATGTCATC
>JAYVOS010000443.1:0-12607 GCA_043757775.1 Chloracidobacterium sp.
TATACTTAAAACCTACCGGCGTCTCGTGGAGATGTAATCCCCGCTCCTTAGCTACTCTGTCAACCAAATGCGATGTCGCCACGCTACGGGCAACGCCGAGTGTCCAGCCCCGGCTCTCAGCAAGATAATCTGTCAAAATCGCGATCAGCTGATTTGGCGTGATAAACACGCCGTTTGAGTCAATGACCCCAAATCTGTCGCCATCGCCGTCAGTCGCGAGCCCTAAAGTCAGGCTTTTCTCGACCACGAGCTTTTTCAATTCGCCGATATGCTCTTCGCCCGGCTCAGGCGGCTGTCCGCCAAATGTCACGTCCCGCCAATCGTGTATCGTCTCGACCTCGAGGCCGTAATCTCGCAGGATCTGATTCAAATATCCTCGTCCTGTTCCCCAGAGAGGATCGTAAGCATATCGGCCTTTGGCCGCGGCGATCACGTCGAACCTGATCTTTGTTTTCAAATCGTCCAGATAAGCCGGACGAGCATCATAATCTACTATTTCTCCGCCGGGACCGTCATAAGCCGACATTCGATTCGCGATGCGGTGCTCGATCTGTTTTGTGATCTCCGGCATCGCCGGTGCGCCGTCGGCCGTCGAAAACTTAATGCCCTGATACTCAGGCGGATTGTGCGACGCGGTGAAATTCATCCCGCCAGCCGCACCTTGCGATCGAATCGCATGAGACACGGTCGGCGTCGGCGTCGGTTCGGTGCATCTCAGCACCCTGAAACCTTTTGCAGCCGCGATTTCGGCCGCTACATTAACAAATGTCTCGCCCATGAACCGCGAGTCATTTCCTATCACCAACGGTGTTCCCGTTTCGACGCCGTTATTTTTCAAATAGCTGCAGATCGCTTCGGTAACGAGGCGAACATTGTCAAAGGTAAAGTCATCGGCGATGATCGCCCGCCAACCTGATGTTCCAAAGCGTATGGACATATTCGGCAATCAAGGAATTATTCCCCGCTCGCAACTACTAGATCTTAAGGTTTTCAACCCAATTTCCCATGAAGTGCTGAAATCGTAGCATAGGTTTAATCAGATGTAAAGCGCTTAATGATTTTTTAAAAAAAATTATAAACCTATTAAATAGTGATGGTTAGGCAATAATGGCTCATGTAACAGGTAATTATTGCGCTTAAGCACTGTCAATCTCTAGCTAAAAATGCTCATTTTGGCACTGCCAATCGTAAAGCAGTTGTAAGGTGGCTTTTAGGACATAAATTCGGGCAAGGGAGACGCACTCAATATATGTGTCAATATATTACATCAAATTGAACGACTAGCCGCCTGTGTCATAACGACTCATAGACAACATATTAATTAAGCCGGTCAACGTACCATTAAACATAATGATTACAACGGTTTACCAAGCCAGCTGTATATATCAACCGCTGGCACGCCAGTTGCCGTATATAAATGGGTATTTAGCCGACTCTCGTCCATCTATGTACTCTATCGGTGAGCGGCCTGAACAAAAACCTTTTGGAGACCAATGACTATGAGACCTGTAAAGCATTTTGAGAAAGGATTGACGTATGTGGCGAGCGGCGTATTTAACGCGGTTAAGTCGGTCAATCGGTTCAAGCCTAACGCATCGTTTATCCCTAAGTGGTCGGACAAGCCGATCTTGAAATCGTGGCAAAAGACCAAGCCGACGCTTGGATTCCCGCGTACGACCGATTCGCTCTGTCCGCAGTGTGTCATAGAGGCACGCGAGCAGATATTGAGCGGCGAGCGTGATGTTTCGACATTGGTTAACGACAACGTCGGCGAGATCAAGGCTCAGATCATCGAACGCGATGGTGAAGTGTGGATGATCAAGGAATGTCCGCAGCACGGCAAGATCGAAGACATGATGGCGATCGACGCTAAGTTTCTGCAACATATCGAGACACTGTTTCCGGGCCGCGACATCGAGTCACACAATGACGAAAAACTTCATAACCACGGTACATCGACGATCAAATATGGCCGCGGTGCTGTTTTGACGGTCGATCTGACTAATCGCTGCAACATGATGTGCGATCCGTGCTTTATGGACGCCAACCAGGTTGGTTTTGTCCACGAGCTCTCGATGGAAGACGTTGCTGAGATCCTCGATAACGCAATTTCGATCAAACCGCGTCGTCAGATGTCGGTTCAGTATTCGGGCGGGGAGCCGACGCTGTCGCCTTACTTCCTTGACGCGGTGCGTTATGCACGCAAAGTCGGTTACAACTCTGTGCAGGCAGCGACCAACGGCATCGAGTTTGCCAAATCAAAAGAATTTTGCCGCGAAGCCGCTGAAGCCGGTCTTCGTTTTGTTTATCTGCAGTTCGACGGCATCGGCAACGACGCCAACTCACACCGCCAGATCGGCAACTTGTTCGACGTTAAATTACGTGCGATCAACAACCTGCACGAAGCCGGTGTTGACATCATCCTCGTAACAACGCTGGTGAATGGTATTAATAATGACCAGGTCGGCACGATCATCCGCTTTGCTCTCGAGAATCCTAAAAAGATCTCGTTCATCGCGTTTCAGCCGGTCTCGTTCACGGGCCGCGACGAGCACATTACCGAAGAACGCCGTCTGCAGCAGCGATACACGCTGTCGCATCTCGCACTCGACGTGCAGAAACAGGTTGGAATTACCGAGCCAACTCGTGACTGGTTTCCGCTTTCGCTGATGGGAGCTTTCGCGGATTTCGCGGACGTTGTTCATGGTCCTGAAAATGACTGGGGACAAGTTTCGTGCGGCTGCCACCCGAATTGCGGTGTCGGCACGGCCGTGATGGTCAACAAAGAAACCAAGGAAATGGCACCTGTGCCGCAGTTCCTGCACATTCAGGGCCTCGTCAAAGACATGCAGCACATCACCGATACAAACCGCGGCAAGTGGTTTTCGAATATCATGATGGGTCTCGCACTGCTCAAAAATTACGATCCGTACGGTGCACCGAAGAGCCTGACGCTCGGCGGCATCCTTAAGAAGTTCGACAAATCATTTGGCCTCTCGGGCAAAGATTACGGTAAGGTCGGCCCTGATCGCACGATCGAGGACATCGAAAAACGTCGTCAGGACCCTTGGAACTTCCTGTTTATCGCAGGTATGTGGTTCCAGGATCTGTTCAACTACGATTTCCGCCGCACAGAAATGTGCATCATCCCTTACGGCACGCAAGAGGGCGAAATTTCGTTCTGTGCGTATAACACCGGCATCGGATGGCGTAACATCATCGAGCACATGCACCAAAACGCGACCGTCGCTCAGTGGTACAAAGACCACGGCCGTCACGAGGTCTTTGCACGCGGTAAAGAGGTCGAGCTTGTCGATCCGACGCACAATCTTAATCTCAACGAGGTTGACTTGGCGCGGCCGAACAAACCTGAAATGGAAGGCCCCAAGACCGCTGCCGAGGAAATGCAGATGATGCGTAAACTCTATCAGCAAATGGTCATGGAAAAAAACCAGATCACCGCCGAACCAATGGTCCAGATCGGCGGCCTAAAACGCACCAAGAAAGACGACAACAATAAAGAAATGGCGGTAGCTGAATAGTTATTAGTTAATATTTAATAGTGAATAGTGAATAGTGAATAGTGAAAAGCCTCGTCGGTAACGGCGAGGCTTTTTCGTGTTACAATGGTTCACATGAACACGATCACGAAAGATGTTCCAATTTCGGTCGATCCGGAGACAATGAGCGGAACGCCGGTATTCACCGGAACTCGTGTGCCCGTGTCTGCACTGCTCGAAAATCTTGAAGCCGGTGTGTCGCTTGACGAATTTCTCGAAAATTTCCCGACCGTCACCCGAGGACAGGCCGTCGCGGTCCTGGAACATTTTCGTGCAAGCCTCAATGATCTGAGTTTAGCCCCATGAAGATCATCATTGACGAATGCGTCCCCAGCATAGTCAAGCGTGGTCTCCCCGGACGTAACATTGTTTCGGTTCAGGATATGGGCTGGGCTGGGATCAAAAACGGAAAACTTCTAAGGCTTGTAGCCGCAGAGTTTGACGTTTTTATTACTTCCGACAAAAATCTGCGTTATCAACAAAATCTAGTCGAGATCGATATATCTATCCTGTTACTGCCAACCAATAAGGTGCCGGTCATTAAAGGTTTGCTTCCGCAGATCGAAGATGCCCTCGATAAAATTGGTAAGCATGATTTTGTAGAAATATAAAAAGCCTCGTCGGCAACGGCGAGGCTTTTTAAGTAAGATCTTTGTTAGTTCTTTGGTATTTGGATCGTCCGGGGGCAGTGGCCGGTTAAACCGAATCTTATCAATCCGCTGTCCTACGCAGTGCGACCTCGCATTCAGCTACTTGTTCCGCGGCCGGGGCGTATCCGTATTCGACCGCTTTCTTGAAGTAGAAAAGAGCGGTTTCGTTATCCTTATAGAAGAAGGAGTAGAGGCTTCCTAAGTTAAAAAATAACTTTGGATCGAGTGAATTCAGTTCGAGGGCTTTTTGAAAACACTCCAACGCCTGTTGAGGTTTATGCGCGGCGATGCACGAGCTTCCCAAATTAACCCATGCCATTTCGTGGTGCGGATTTAACTGCACGGTTCGAAACCACATAGTTGCGGCGTCCCGGATCTTTCCAGATTCCCTCAAGGCAACCCCGTAGTCGTACCAGTAGGCGTCCTCATTCTCGTTCAAAGCGACCGCTTTGGAATAGCATCGAATGGCACCATCATTATCGCCGCCCCAATGTAGAGCCACGCCCTTTGAATGCCAGCTACTAGAAGAGTTAGGTGCGAACTCCAACACCTGATCAAAGCAGAGCTGAGCATCTTCATATTCTTTTGTAAGAGCTAAAGCCCGCCCCTTTGCGCAAAGAGCATCAATGTTTTGCGGTTCCTTTTGAAGAAGTCGATCCCAGTAATTTATAGCTTCTGCGTAAAGACCGAGCTTTGCAAAAGCGAGCCCCCTGTCACCCAATTGACCTTCCGAAGTAATAGGTGCGTGCGCTTCAGGAGCTATTGCTCCGACTGTTTTCTCGTATGCATCCGATAACGCCTCACGGAGTTCGCTAAAATCGGCAAAACGATGTGCGGGTTCTACTTGAAGGCACCTTGCGACGATTGAGTTAAATAATTCAGAATCTGTAGCCAATGGCGGGGGGGCCGTTGTTATTCTCTGGACCAACACCTCCTCCCACGAATCCGCTCGCGGAAAGGGCAAAGAGCCGGAATACATTTGATAAAGCATGACCCCGAATGAGAAGACATCAGCCCGAACGTTGACATTCTTAACGTCTTCGAACTGCTCCGGAGCCATGTACGGCACGGTTCCAGCTCCAACGCCAGTTTTTGTTGCAAGCGGATCGCTGCAAATATCCCCCAGATGCGATTCATTCGTTCGCCACTCAAATAGCGGGCGACCGAGCTTGGCGAGGCCGAAATCGGTAATTTTCAGTTCACCTTCCTCTGTTATTAGACAGTTGCCAGGCTTAATATCCCGGTGAACCTTTAGGCCGCGAGAATTTGCAAAGATCATACCATCGCAGAATTGTAGCGAGTATTTAAGAACTTCGTTCAAGTTGAGACACAAAGCTGGCGTTCCGATAAGCCGCTGAAGATCACCACCCGAAACATATTCAACGAAAACGTGCGGTTTTTCATTTATCGTTACTACTTTTTGTGCGCATGCGATATTAGGATGGTGGCCTAGTGAAATCCAGAGGGCCGCCTCTTGTTTGAACCGGAGGTGGGCCTCGTGATTCTGATCAAAGAAATCGCCTAAAAACGTCTTCACGGCCATGATTGATCCTGCGTTATCATCGTAGACAATAAAGACGATCCCCATGCCCCCGCGCAGTATTTCGTGAATTGGCCAGTGCCCGCCAAGTCGGTCTCCAACTTGCCAGTCCTCGCTCCGTTTCACCTGCCGTCGCAGTGGAAGGGCCTGAAGGTCTTCCATTAGACGTTGTTCAGGCCGTTGTGCCGACCCTGCTCGACCGACAAATACCTCCTGTTGTTTGACGGTGTCCCAGTAGACATCGGTGCTGTTTTCCGACCGTTTGAAGATGAGTCGATTCGCTTTGTCGCCGTCGAAGAATACTCGATTTCCCTGCGTCCAATTCAGAGGAACTACTAGCTCCCCCTGGGGCTCGTCCGCCAGCCAACAATAGGACGGGGGCTCGTCCTCCAACTGGGTTGACAACCAATTGCAGCTCATGGTCGAACCGCGAAATTGATCCACTACCGCAATGTCGATTGCTTGAAAACCATCATGGAATTCGAGACCGACCTGTCGCAGTCCATCAACGAAATTCTTTATGTCATCCGGACGCATAAACCCTACGCGCGTAAGATGTTCATCCATGCAAAACGTCTCGTTCGGGATCTCGTCGATGTAGCGGAGCAATCCACCCGGGTATTTTTCCTCAAGTGTGGATTTGAGCACAATTACACTGATTGCTTCAAGCAAAACGCTCATACGCTGTCCTGACGCCTTCCCTGGTGGAATTGTTGCATCCTCATATTCTACACTGACTTTTTGTATAAAAAGAAACGGTGAGTTCAAGGGGCGAGTTATTTAAGATACTATAAATGCTTCCACAATATTCTTGGTTTTGTACCGCTTGTGGATACCAGTCATAATTTCCGTCGATTATGCGGTCGACCATCGCGTCGCGGGTCGGGAGGAGCGGAGGCGGCGGAGGGCTTTTTGGTGGTCGATCTCGGCTTGGAGGGGTTCTGGCAAAGAAAACTTGCCAGTGTTTCGGCAGACCTTAACTGCGGCGGCGTAGTCGCGGTGGTGGTCGGATTCGGGGCGTTAACTGGGTCAAGCTAAAGCCAGATGATGTCGATGTCTTTTTCTAGTTGTTTGAATTCACGGTCGCCGGTTAACAGGCTAGCTGTGTGATGTTTGGTGAGGGCGGCGGCGAAGCCCTCGGCGTAGGAGATGCCGCCGAGGGCTTTGTAGCGGGCGGCGATCTGGGTTGTGGGCCAGTCAACTTCGATGAATTTGATCCCGAGACTTCGCATTAACGCGATAGCTCCGTCGGCTGCTTCAATGCCGCCGCGTTGAGCGATCGTGTACCAAACCTCACCGGCATTGATAACGGACATGAGGAGTGCGTCGCCCCGTTCGTGGGCATCGGCGATGATCTCAATGATGCGTTTGACGGGCGGCTCGCCCTGCAAATACGCCATCACAGGCCATGAATCGAATACTATGTTTCGCCGCTCCATCATTTATCTTTTTTGCTTTTGGCCCCGATATTGTCAAATTTGTGATCTTCACGTTCACGGTCGAGTTTTCGCTCACGCATGAGATCTTCTAAAAGCGACATTCCGCGATACTTGCCTGCCAAGCTTTTTATATATTCACGAGTGATCGGCGTGAGGATGATCTGCGAAGTATTTTCGTCAACCTCGACCTGAATGCGTGTGCCCGCCGTGATGCCGAGCCTTTTGCGTACTGAGGAAGGTATGACGACTTGGCCCTTGGTTGTAGCTGTTGTTTCCATATTTACCACCCAATTCAAAAAGTAGCACGATATTCAGAAGTAAGTCAAACAAAATTTAGCTTACTTCTTTAATTATCGACCATAGCTGCCGTCAAACCAATTACGAATTACGAATTACGAATTACGAATTAAGATATCTTCCGTAACTTTCGTCAATAACTGCATCGACGAGGATGTCTTTGCTGCTGTGCATATTCAATTTCGAATTAACAATTACGAATTACGATTTAAGATATCTATCGTAACTTCCGTCGATGATGCCGTGGACCATGGCTTCGCGGGCGGAGCGGGTTCGGAGTCGGTGGAGGGCTTTTTGGTGGTCGAGTTCAGCCTCAAGGGCTTCGGCGGCGTAGTCGCGGTGGTGGTCGGATTCGGGGCCGATGCCGAGGAAGGTGAAACCGAGAAAAGGAGATGGGGAGACGGGAGACGCGGAGAGGGTGAGAGAGCGGGACGCAGGAAGGGATGAGGGAGGACTTGAGACAGGAGACGAGAGACCGGAGACATGAGTCGTAAGACGTTCTGAATGCGGAGTGAAGTTTTGTAAATACGAGCGTCGGGCAAGTAGGGAGCCCCTCGGTCCAGTCGGGCCGGGAGTGCGTTCGATGCGGTAGGTGAGGACATTGTCGGAGCCGTATTCGATGGCGGAGGATGTGGATTTTAGGTGTTTGATATAGCGGATGTCCGGGGCGAAGGTTGAGCGACCGATGGCGAAGACGCTGTCTGCGATCTGGGCGATCTGAGGGCCGAGCGCGATACCGGAGAGAGACAAGGGACGGGAGACAGGAGATGAGAGACGGCGATCACCGTGTTTGGCGTGGGTGATGACGAGGATTGACATTTCATTTGCGACGGCCATCAGTTTTAGCGAATGCATGCGGCGGATGTGGGCGGAGTTGCTGGTGGACGCGATGTCGAGGTAGGAGAGGTTGTCGATGATGAGGATATTTGCATCAGTTTGCTTGATCGCCAGGTTAATAGAGTGATGGAAATAGCGGGCCAGATCACCTTTGAAAGCTGACGGGATAAAGCCGGGATCGTCGTAACCGGTGCGTTTGAAATTGCTTGCAAAGCGGTATTTGACGGACAGCTTGCCCGGCACAGGGTGCGGGCAGATGTAACGGCGGGTGAACTGTGTCTCGGTCAGTTCGAAATCGAGGTAGAGCACCTTTTGCGGCTCGGGGCGAGTAAATGGCTCGATGCTGCGGCCACGGGCGATCAATTCGGCGATCTGCGTTGCGAATATGCTCTTACCCATACCGGTCTCAGCAAACATTACGACAACCTCGCCCGGATGCCACAGTCCGCCGAGCAGATCCCGCTGCGGCTTATTTTTGACATCGTTACTCAGCCATTTGTTTGCATTGCGGACCTCGAGGAGGCTGTCGTAGCAAAACTTTTCAGGATTATCTTTGCGATACTTGTCACGGAGCTTTTTTTGCGTGTCGGGCGGCTCCCATCCGTGGGCAGAGCGATAGCGGCTGTCTTCGCCGCCGGGTGACACGTCAAAACCGTAGCGGTCACTGTCGTCTTTGTCTAGTTCATCGTCCTCGTCATCGTAATCCATAATGTTACACCTGTTATAATATGGATAACATTCATTGCATTGATTGTCAAGTATATTATTCATGCAACACTGTGGCAGTAGAAAAGCCCCGCCGAGTAAACGGCGAGGCTTTTTGTCATTTAAACTGTAGATCGGATGGCTACCTAGCGGGAGGCGCCGGAGCGGCAGGTGCAGGAGCCGCCGGTTGTTGAACTTCGACGTTGATCTTTTGTCCCTGCGGACTCGTCAGCTTACGCAAAGCTCCGCTGTAATACAGCGCCCCGACGATCAGTCCTACGATGATGACGAATGCTATCGCCCAGACGGCGTTGCTCCCCGTTCCTTCACCACGACGTCCATCAGAAACTAATACTTCTTTTTCGACTACGACTTTATCCATAAACATAACCCTCCTGAGTTCTAAAGAAATAGTAACTCAAAATTCAATGCCGCGTATGTACGATAGCCGACACAAGAAGCAAGGTGAGCGAGGCACTAATTCCTATCGATGATCGCATGGTATAAGGCGAGGTATTCGCGGGCGATGGGATCAGGGGCGTATTGCTCGGCGAGGCGGCGATTGTTGGTAGACATTGTTTCCCGCAAAGCGGCGTCATCCAACAAACGTGCGATGGCTGCGGCAAGCTCCCGCGGGTCGCGAGGCTCGACGAAAATGCAATTTTCGGAGTCAATGAAGAGGTCGGCGGCGGCACGGGTGCGGGTCGTGATGATCGGAAGGCCACCGGCGAGCGATTTGAGGAGGACAACGGGAAAGCCTTCGTCGTGGTAGGTCGGGAATACGAACATCGTGCTGTTTGCGTGAAAAGCTACGGTCTCAGCCTCGGGGATGTAGCCTGTAAAATGCACGCTTTCGCGAAGCCCGAGTTGATCAACAAGCCGCTCTGCCTCACCTCGGTCGGGCCCGTCTCCAAGGCAAAAAAGCGCAAATTCCCGGCCGGACTGCTTCAATTCGGAGCAGGCTTCGATCACGGTTAGCAAGCCCTTGGTCGCAACAAAACGTGAGCTGAATAACAAAATAGGAACGTCCGGTGACAGACCGAGACGCACGCGGAAATTCGGATCGTTGATGAAGGTATCTGTTTCGATGGCGAGCTTTGAGATGGACATTTTTTCAGGCGGACAGCCTGCACGAATGAAATTTTCAAGCTCTTCGTTCGACTGGACGCCGATTCCCGCGGCTTTGGCGTAGATACGGTGCTGCATTACACGCCAAAATTTACTTTTTGTGGCGAGAAACGACGCGATCGAGCCTTGCATTTTTAGATAGACCGGAACAGTAGATGAACCCAAAAATGTAAACATGACGAGGTCACGCATTATGGATTTTTCGTCGATAGAGGTACTAAGATGAATAATATCGTAATGATGCTCGCGTGTGCGTCGACGAAGCCTGCGAGCGGCAGCGAGCACACGTTTCACGCGTTTGAAAATACTGGTCGGCATGGCACCCTCGCCATAGACGTATGTTTCCTCGTCAACCTCGACACCCAACTCACGCAATGCCGCAACGAAAGGCGGCTCGCAGGCGATCGGCCCGCCAAGAGAATCTTTATCCGGCATTCCAACTAAAACACGCATATATATATAAGGTTGAGGGGAAAACAGCCCCTATTTCACTTTGAGGCGACTTTTTGATATTTTTTAAAGCTTGGTATTTTATTAAATAAGTAAGCAAGATGGCCCTCTTATTTTCTACTACATAATTGGGTTTTCACAAAATATACTATGTCAAAGCGACTGCTTATCACGGGCGGCGGAGGTTTTATCGCCCATCACGTCATTCATCATTTGCTACACAATACGGATTGGGAGATCGTCTCGCTCGACCGACTCGATCTTTCAGGCAATCTGAATCGGCTCGCTGATATACTAGAGAAGACTGACCCGGCGATGAGAAAACGGGTCAAGATCGTCTTTCACGACCTCAAAGCCGAGATCAGCCCGCTGACGCGAAAGCTGATCGGGCCGATCGATTATGTATATCATCTTGCGGCGGGCAGCCACGTCGATAGGTCTATCACATATCCGCTTGAATTTGTGATGGATAATGTAGTGGGAACGGCACATATTTTGGAATATGCCAGGACCCTGGACAATCTTGAGCTGTTTATAAATTTTGGCACCGACGAGGTTTTCGGCCCGGCACCTCCGGGGGTTTTTTATAAAGAGCTTGACCGCTACAACTCGTCGAATCCGTATAGCGCGACCAAAGCCGGTGCCGAGGAATTGTGCGTCGCGTGGCAAAATACCTATAAAATGCCGATCTACAATACGCACACGATGAATGTTTTCGGCGAGCGTCAGCATCCGGAGAAATACATTCCGATGTGTATCAAGCGAGTCAAAAACGGATCGAAGATCACGATCCACAGCGACAGCACTCGCACCATTCCCGGAAGTCGATATTACATTCACGCCAAAGACGTCGCCGAGGGATTGCTATTTATAACTAATCTGAAAGACTTCAAAAAGCCGGCAGATTTTGGTGGGGCTCATTGTCCGAAATTTAATCTTGTTGGTAAAGAAGAGGTCAACAACCTTGAGGTCGCCCAGATCATTGCCGACGTTCAAGGCAAGGAACTCAATTACGAATTTGTCGATTTTCATTCGGCACGACCAGGGCATGATCTGCGGTATGCAATGTCGGGCGATTATATGCGTGAACTCGGTTGGGAACCGCGTGTCTCGCTTCGCGAAAGGCTAAAACAAGTGGTTGACTGGACGCTGGCAAACGATGGGTGGCTGGAAATTTAAATGATGTCGGAGCAAGGTTCGAGGGGTTTGCGAAGGATCGCTAAACTCAATCCCATCAACAGATAAAAGATCATTACGACTTCGGAATCACCCCAGTTGAAGTGGACAATGCCGCTTGAAAGGAATCCGATAGTTCCGCCAAATGCTCCCAAAAGCACTCCGCGTTCAAACCACTCGAGGTCTTTTCGCCGTATGCCCCGCCACAGCATCCGCAGGTAAAACGCCATCCAGATTATCCAAGCTATGAGCGTAGGAACACCGCGTTCGAATGCGATGGCGAGAGCGTCGTTGTGCATATGTCCCATCGGCTGCCAGCCTTTGTCAAACATTTGCCAGTCCTGCCAATGCGTCTTGAGCGAGTCCATACCGATGCCGACGGCGAGGTGACGCGGGCTGGATGTGAGCACGCCAAAGCCTTCGCGCCAAACCATCAGACGCCATTCGGTCGAAGCATCGGTCGGTTGTGTGAGTGAGATGTTTCGCTTTTGCTGGACATAATAAATGCCCACAAAAGCAACCGGTATTGCACATAACACGCAGATTAAAATTGCCTTTCGCGAAGCTCCGATCAGCACCATAACCGCCGCCGAGATCAGAAATCCAGCCCACGATGCCCTTGTCACGGTCAGGAACAGTGCGACGCAAAATGCCGCGATCGACAGCGCGAGCAAGAGGCGATATAGCGTGAAAATGCCGCCAGGAATAAGTATCAGCAAACCGAATGCGACCGACGCGATGAGCTGTGTCGCTTCGGAATAGGTCATATACTGGCCGTAAAATCCGGCGGCGCGTGTGTCGCGTCCGCGAGACCAATCGCCGATG
>JAYVOS010000444.1:0-3356 GCA_043757775.1 Chloracidobacterium sp.
CTGATCCCTGTCCATAAGACGAAAATGATCCGGCAAAGAGCAATGTGAATAGCAACACCAAAATATTAGTTTTCATAACACGTAGAGCATAATTGAAAATGCATTGGCAGACAATCTACCCGCGATACATCTTTGCGTTCTTTGTGCTTTCAAGCGAAAATTTTATTTCGGGTATGAAAACACCTCGCATTTCCGCATCAAGCTATTCAAACACCGCACCACTCGTGTGGTCATTTCTCTACGGCCAAAATCACGGCAAGGTCGAGTTAATTCTCGACAACGCACCTGCTCGATCTGCCGAGCTGCTTGCTCAAGATCGAGTTGGCGCCGCCTTAGTTCCGGTTATCGCTTATCAAATGATCGAAGGCGTGCGGCTCATACCAGATGTATGCGTCGGTGCAAAAACAAAAGTACGCAGTGTGTGTCTCGTTACAAAAGGTGCTGATCTGAAAGACGTCCGCTCAGTCTCGCTCGACGTTTCCTCAAAAACTTCGGTCGTGCTGACAAAGATCATTTTTAAGGAATTTTTCGGCTTCGAGCCAGTTTGGGCGGATGCCAAACCTGATCTCGAATCAATGCTTTCAGCGTCCGACGCCGCATTGCTGATCGGCGACCCGGCACTGATGATCGACGAAAAGAAATACAGAAAATTTGACCTTGCCGAGCTTTGGCACCAGCATACAGGCCTCGGATTTGTCTTTGCAATGTGGATGACGCTCCGGGAAAACTGCGAGATCAATTTTGCCGCCGCTCGAGACGAAGGACTTGCTCATGCAGACGATATCGCGGCTAATTATGCCGCCGAAATCGGACTCAGCCGTGACGAAATGAAACGATATTTGACCGAAAATATCTCTTATTCAACCGATCAATCAATGCAGAGCGGAATGAAATATTATTTCGAGCTGGCCTACAAAAATAAGTTGATCGACGAAAATCGCCCGCTCGACTTTATCTAAAACATCGGCCGTTTTAATTCTTCGCCCAATACTTGATTGACGATCTTGCCGTCATTGTTTTTGAGGTGTTCAACTATTGTCAGAGCGTAATGAATACGGCGGTCGACGTCTTTCCACTTGCCGATGTAATAGAGCATCGTCCGCTGTTTGCCGGCTGTCAAGGCGTGAAAAAGACGGTCACCTTCGGGGTCTTGATCCAGCACCTCACGCATCTTGTCCGGCATCGGCAGGCCGTATTTACTCTCGTCCTTTACAAGTTCGATGCGGAGAATGTCACCGACGATGACACCAAGCAGATCGCGATGTTTTTTATTTACGACGATAAAAAACTCACCGTCTTTTGGCATCAGGGCACATTGATATGAGACTGCTCCGTTGAGCGTGCAGACCACGCGGCGTGCGTTGCCGGTAAATCCGAAAACATCGTTAATAGCACGCGACACAGCGATATAGTGCCAGCCAAATTCGTCTGACAATTTGCCGAGCTGCGTCTCGAAACTGATCTCGCCGTCTTTTGCCCTCATAACGTAATACAGTTTAGTTTTGTATTTTGTTAAAATAAAGGCAATGACAGCCTCGATACAGCCAATTCTGGATAAAGCTCTCGGCGGAGAAAGGTTAACCTCCGAAGACTGCACCGCTCTGCTCCAATCCCGTGATTTCGTCCGCATCGGTCTAGCCGCAGATGAAATTCGCCAACGCAAAAATCCGGGTGATGCCGTCACATACATCATCGACCGCAACATCAATTACACAAACGTCTGCAATGTCGTCTGCACATTTTGCGCGTTTTATCGGCGTCCGGGAAAGCCCGACACTTACGTACATTCAATCGACGAGATAGAAAAGCGTATAGACGAAACCATCGCTCTCGGCGGCACAGGTGTGCTGATGCAAGGCGGCCTGCACCCGGATTTTAATATCGAGTGGTACGAGAATTTGCTATCGACGCTGCACGCTAAATATCCAAAATTTCAGCTTCATTGCTTTTCACCGCCGGAGATACACAATATCTCGCTGATCTCTAAGCTCGACTACGTCACGATAATGCAGCGTCTCAAAGATGCCGGACTCAATTCAATGCCCGGCGGCGGCGGCGAGATACTCGACGACGAAGTTCGGGCGAGAGTTTCGACCAAATGTAATACGCAGGAATGGCTTGACGTTATGCGTGCCGTACACAAGGTCGGGCTGATCTCGACCGCGACGATGATGTTTGGCATCGGCGATAAGATAGAACACCGTGTACGGCATCTACTGCGGATCCGTGATGTTCAGGATGAATCTCTTGCTAACAAAGCCATCGACCCAAATTACGGTGAATTTACCGCATTCATCCCTTGGACTTTCCAACGAGAAAACACGGCATTGGGACGCAAAATTACGGAGGAACCCACGGGCATCGACTACCTGCAAATGCTTGCCGTCTCTCGTCTGTTTCTAGATAACGTCCAACACATTCAGGCCTCATGGCTCACCCAAGGCCTAAAACTCGGCCAGACCGCTCTCCGTTTTGGTGCCGACGATATGGGCTCGATAATGATCGAAGAAAACGTCGTCTCCGCCGCCGGAGCCGATAACAAAGCCAACGAACGCGACCTCCGCTACCAGATCCGAGAAGCCGGCTTCGTCCCCCAACAACGCGACATTCTCTACAATCACATCAACCGGGAAAGCATTGACACCCTCGATAAAAGCGACTCAATGAAACTAAAACAACTGACCGTGGCGTTTGCGGATTAGGTAAGGATCTATCATGAGACATTTATCAGTCAGTGAATTTGAAAAGAGATTTGATGAAATAATTGTCGAAGTTATTAAAGGCGAAACGATGACGATAACCATAACCGACGACAACACAGGTGAACCGATCGCAGAGTTCGTGCCCGTAAAGGATTCGGATTAAATGACCCCAAAAATAATCTCCGCAATAATCACGTTTTTGATAAATATTGCAATTGGTGGTGTTGTTTTAGCCGGGATGATAATCGCGATGAACGGCTACGGCGAGAGTGATGCGACGTGGGGCATTGGGGCGTTTGTTTTGCTTGCGTTGCTCGTGACGATACTGATGAGCATCGGGGCTTATCTCGTCGCGGGAGTTCTTACAAAGAAACAAGTCGGAGCTGTTTCATCTACGATTATTGCGACTCTTATATTTTCTGTTTTAGGTGGCGGACTCAAATTCGTATGCAGCCTGATCGGCGTCGGTGTTGCCGAATTTGTGCGGGTCAAGTTTTAACTAGATGCCCACGCTCATATTTGAAACTCTAATACACGCCCGAGCCGAAGAATGTTTTGATCTGATCCGTGACGCACGCATCCAACCCGAACCATTCCCGGCGATCTTTGGCGAATTTGGCGTCGAACAGATTGTTGCCTTCAAAAGCAGCTTTT
>JAYVOS010000445.1:0-3350 GCA_043757775.1 Chloracidobacterium sp.
GCAATGGGCAACGAGATATGGGTAAAACTCGACGGCCCGCCGCCGGTCGACGAAACCGAATGCACATTCCTTTCGCTCGACGCTTCGACGCCCTACCTAAAAACCTACTCCGGCGCCGATGCCGGAAAAATGGCTCATTACCTTTGTCGCTGGCGAATGCGCGACGGCTCAACCTCGGCGTGGGGGGAAACCGTCTCCGCCACCATCACCGGCTAGGCGAATAACCAATGGTCGTTGATAATACTCGACATTCGGGTATTATCAACGATATATACTTGCCACATAAATTTTCGACAGAAAGGAGAACTACGATGAAGATCTTTATTCTTTGCTTCGCACTGGTTATGGTTTCTTTTGTTTCGACCGCCCGCTCCCAGGATCTAGACGACAACGAAAATTACAGGACATTCAAAGGCTGGGCGATCAACACTCAGGAACCGGATCCGCTGCCGGTGATGTTCGAGGCCTGTATCGCTTCTTACAATAAAATGATCGCAGACGGCATCTCTCCTGAGACGCAGGTTCCGGAGTATGTGATGGAGGCCACGATGCAGTTCCCCAGGATCCACTGGAAAGGAACTGTAAAAGAGCTCAAAGAAAACTGGTGTGACGTCGGCCAGAAAAAACTCACCCGCGACATCGAGGCAGAACACGCACCATATAAAGCTGCTCTCAAGGGCGACAAGCTAAGCATGGTGATAGATGAGAAAACCGGCAAGATATTCTCCTACGCACTCGCTGGCGGAAAATACACAAGCGACCCCAAGTTGCTCGCCGCCGCCAAAGTCTGGTTCCTCGATATCGGAGCCGCGACCAACGAGAGTCAATATTGTCTAAACGGCGGCAAGCGCAATTCCGTTCGCCGTTACACGTTCGACGCGGCGCACAAACTTATAGGCACCACGCAAAAACCATACTGCGGCGATCCGCCGGCCTCCGCGTACCGATGATGTCGGGGCCCATGGCGTTTTCTCAGCTTAAGAGCAGGAGCAATCTATGTTACGTATCGTCTTAGGCGTTATTGGCGGATTCATTTCTTGGATCATCGTGTGGTTCGTTAGCGAGAAAGGCATTTCCGCCATCTGGCCCGCGTTCGGCGTTCATCAAAAAGCGTTCGAAGAGGCTATTAAAAATGGCGGCCAATTCACCCCAGACACTACGATGCTGTTCGCACAGCTTGTCCTTGGTTTGGTAGCATCCCTGCTCGCCGGAATTATTGCCGCGTTTGCATCTGGTGAAAACTCACGAGCACCATTATTCGCTGGCATTCTACTGCTCCTGATGGGCGTAGCCAAAGCAGTTATGTCGTGGCAATATGTTCCCGTCTGGTATCACGTTATCTTTACGGCGATGTTGCTGCCGATGGCGATAATCGCCGGTAAGCTGCTGACTACCACATAACAAATTAGAGAAATAATTTGCGAAACCGTTCGGTTGCATTTGATATATGCAACCGTTTGGCTGCATACTGCGGTTTGTAGTTATGAAACGAGACGTATTCCAAGCCATTGCGGACCCGACGAGGCGGGCGATCATTGCTTTGATCGCGTTGCAGGCGATGACGCCGAATGCACTGGCGGAGAATTTTCACACGACGCGCCAAGCCGTTTCCAAACATCTGCGGATACTGACGGAATGCGAGCTTGTAACGCAGGAGCAGCGGGGACGCGAAATTTACTACAGCTTGGAGATCGAAAAAATGAAAGAGATCGACAGATGGTTAGAGCAATATCGAAAGATCTGGGAAACGCGTATCGATCAGCTTGACGAGCTGCTAGCAACGATCAAGAAACAGAAAGAGGACAAATAATATGCTATTAGATTTTACCGTCGATAAACCGACAAAAACAGTCACAATCACCGCCGAGTTCGACGCCGAACTCGATCTGGTCTGGGACGCATACACAAAAGCAGAGCTTCTCGATCAGTGGTGGGCTCCAAAACCTATGTCATCACGGACAAAGGCTATGGACTTTGAGGTCGGCGGACGAAGATTTTATGCGATGGTCAGCTCTGACGGTCAAGAGCGCTGGGCACAACAGAAATACACATCCATTACGCCAAAGACAAATTTCAAGTTTTACAACGCTTTTGCCGATGCAGATGAGAACCTCCAATTGCCCGGTTCCGACTGGGATCTGAACTTCAGCGAGCAGAACGGCACGACAACTGTCCATGTTTCTATCTACAACGAATCGCTCGAACGTCTGGAGAGAATCATCGCAGATGGTGGTTTCCGCACAGGCACGGAGATGCAATTCAACAACCTACAAGAATTGCTCACCAAGTTATCGGTGTGAAGATACAACAACAGATCGCCGACTACATCACCAGCCAGCCTGAGGCAAAACGCGGCGACATGCAGGCGTTGCACGGCGTTATTTTGGGTATAAGGCCGGGGTGTAGTTGTGGTTTATGGATGGTAAGGACAGCGAGGGCAAGGTTGTTTCTAATCCGGATATCGGGTACGGCTCTCGCCCTCATAAGTATGCTGATCGGTCGGTCAGAGAGTTCTATCAGATCGGCATGAGAGCAAACAAAGCCGGGATCTCTGTCTATATCATGGGCATCGAAGACAAAAAATACCTGCCCGAAACCTACGCTGGTAACCTCGGCAAAGCAATCGTCACCGGCTATTGCATCAGGTTCAAAACTCTAAAAGATTTAGACATCGACGTCCTCTCAGCGGCAATCGCGTTTGGGTTTGAGCATACGAGCGGCTGATTCACCACGGAGGCACGAAGGACGCAGAGGTGATTAACGAAATTGATCGTTAAGTCGCAAATTTATACCGCTTTCACCGTGATCTCTGTAACTTGGAGAGTCAGTTATGCGACGTAGTTTATAAATTATGTGACTTGAGACGTGTTCCAAGCGACATAAAATGAAAATTAAGTGACTTGGGACGTGTTCCAAACGACATAATTTGTGTTCCGAATGACGTGGACTTGTTTCTCTATCGGGTATATGATGTTTGCGTCGAGTAGTTTTCACTTTGCTATTTCGACGCAAACCTAATAAATACCTGATAAATAAGGAGAAAATATATGGCGAAGGTCGATAACAAAGCTGTTAAAGCAAAATGTAACGTGATGAACGACGCTTGGGTCGAGGGTGCACCGAGTGCCAAATTCAATGGCATAGATCAAGCATCTTTTTTGGCGGACATCGAAGCGGCTGCGACTGATGACGCCGCAATCGCTGATCTCGAATCCGAACTCAAGATGAAACGCGATGTCCGCGACGACAAATACGTCGCACTCAACGACAAACGCTCAAAGGTCGGTCTAGGCGTTGCTGGCGACCCGGCTTACGGCAACGACAGCCCGCTTTATGGAGCCATGGGCTTC
>JAYVOS010000446.1:0-3332 GCA_043757775.1 Chloracidobacterium sp.
GATCAGCTCCGGTCATCAAGTGAAACATAGTAGAACCGAGACTGTAAATGTCCGAACGCGGTTCGACATTGCCGCTGAAAAGCTCAGGTGGGGCGTAACCCATTGTGCCGACTGCGGTGACACCTTTTTCCTGTTGCTGGTTGATAGATCTTGCGATGCCGAAATCGATGAGCATTATCCGGCCCGTCGAGCCATCGATCATCAAATTGGAGGGTTTAAGGTCACGGTAAACAATTATCTGAGGCAAGCCATGTAAATAAGCCAAAACATCAGTAACTTGCAGAGCCCATTCAGTGACTGTTCTTTCGTCGATGCGTCCGCCGGGTGCTGAACGTAATTTGGCTGCGAGGTCGCCGCCCGAGATATATTTCATTACGAGGTAAAATCGTCCCTCGTTCTCATCAAAGAAATAATCGTAAATGGTAGGTATGGATGGATGATCGAGGGTCGAAAGGATCATCGATTCCCGTTTGAAATCCTGGATAGCCTTTTGCTGCTGCTCTTCTTCAATGCTCGATTGAACCATCTCTTTGACGGCCCGTTCTACGCCGCCGAGGTTTTTATCGAGAGCAATATACACGGCTCCCATACCGCCGCCGCCTATTTTTCGGACAATCTCGTAACGTGAATTGAGAACGGTTCCTTCGGCCAAGGTTTTTAACCCAGGACGCTTACCACCGGTGTTTGACTCGGTTGCATGTTTTGTATCGCCGCCGTTTGATGTTGAAACATCGTCACCAATCGTTGCAAATAATTCGGAGGCGTCAATGATATCAGTGATATTTACTTCGGAGTTAGAACTTTCCATCGGAATCACGGGTGTTTCTCTTGTAGCGGCGATAGCAGGCGGTTCGGCTACTGTATCTACAACATTCGATTCGGTTTCCTCGGACTTAAATTCAAAAGACGTTTGAGCATCGTGTTCTGACACCTTACCTTCCTCGCCAATAGGCAATGCCAGTAGCGAAGAACCGCATTGCGGACAAACCAATTCATTTTCAGCGGTTTCAGCACCGCATTCGTGACACAAGGTCATGGTAGTTTTCAGGAAGTATATAATCCGTTTAATGCGTTATTTGAAATCTTAGAAAAGTTTTTCCGACAATGACCTCGTCCCCGTCTTTTAAAATTTCGGTGTTACCCGGCAACAATCGTCGTCCACGGTTAACATAAGTACCATTGGTCGAGCCGAGGTCCTCGATATAATAAGCTCCATTTGCCCGCCGAATCCTTGCGTGGCGACGCGATACCTTAGCATCAGAATCAAAAGCATCTAGATCAACATCAGGAAAAACACCATTATCGGCATCCCAGCGGCCGATTGTCGATTCGTCGTTAACGAGTTGAAATTCTGTGCCTGGCGAATCGCCGCGTTCGATCATGAGCACGGCATGGGCATTACCGTGATTGCTTTCGACCTGCTCTGGCAATTTATCTGAATCTTCGAATGCAAAAACTGCAGGCGGAATATCAATCGACGTTGCACTAACCGGACGCTGCACAGACGCGGCAGATGATGGCGGAACGTATGCAGGCGGCTCCGAAACCACAGGCGGAGGTATAGCTGCGGCGAGTCTGCTGCCGCATTCGTCACAAAAACGCGACGTATCCTGATTAGCGGTTTGGCAAATTTGACATTTGGTCATTATGTTTGCGGCTCACTTTTTAGATGCTCTGAGCATATCAAAATAAAATAACATTTTAACTCTATAAATGTATCATCGTAAATCGTAATTCTACCGCATATTTACTTCAAATGTTCATCTTGTGTTCCGCATAAGCAATGCGGGGTCACTTTTTTGAAACTAACCAAAAAAATCTGTCGTAATACCCGCTTGATACAAGCAAGACAGTAATCGTTTCGATATACTCTGAAAAGAAAAATTTTTCGTTGAGAGGGACTTAAAAGCTATGGCATTGAGCCGTAAAACTAAAATCATTATAGGGGCCACTGCAGCGGTTTTGATACTAATAGTTATTGTAGCCACAATCTTTGCGACACGCACCGACACACCTGAGGTTACGGTCGTTAAAGTGGAGACACGAAAAGAATTGCGTTCGACCGTGACGTCTTCAGGCGAGGTCAGACCGATCCAGTTTATGAATCTCACTAGTGAGGTTCAGGGCCGTATCGAAGAGATCTACGTCAAAGAGGGCGATCAGGTAGTTAAGGGCCAGCCGCTCGTTAGGCTTGACCCAAACCAACTCCAATCGAATACAGATGCCCAAATGGCTGCACTGCAAACGGCTCAGTCAGATGTGCAGTCCACCCAGACTCAAGTTACGGCAGCTCAAAATCAGCTTTCTCAGTCACAACAATCTCTAAACGCCTCAGATGTTTCAGTTAGCGCTGCTCGCCAAAATGTGGTAACTGCCCAAACGGATGTTGACCGTGCTCAAGTTGCGGTCAATACCGCACAACGCGAAGTCAATAGAAATGCCCAACTTCTCGAATCAGGGGTGATTTCAAAACTTGAATACGATACCAAAAAAGATCAGCTTGAGACGGCACAGGTCGATTTGCGTAATGCCAAAGCACGGCTCGAATCGCAGAAAATTGCTATTAACGAAGCTATCGCCAGACGTAATCAACAGGCAGCTGCAGTAAAGGACGCTCGACGTGCAGTCGATACGGCAGGTATTAACGTGCAAACCAGTCAGTCGCGAGCTAATCAGCAGGCAGCTTCTTTACGCGGAACCCGAAACCAGCGTGATAAGACTCTACAAGTGGCACCGATCAACGGCGTTGTTGCTGAGATTCCCTCAAAAGTAGGAACATTTGCTGTTGCTAACCTTTCTAGTACGGCTCTGATGACGATCGCGGATATGTCCACGGTCAATGTCGAGGTCAAAGTTGACGAGACCTCTATCGACAAAGTTGCTGTCGGACAAAAAGCAAAGATCAAAGTAGATGCCTTTGGCGATAAAGAGATTGTCGGTGAAGTAACACAGAAAACCCCGCTTGCAGTCGGTAAATCCCAGACGAGTGGAGGGCTTTCGACCAACATCAATGTGCAGGAAGCTAAAGAGTTTCGTGTCGTCATCGAGTTGAAAGATCTATCAGATGATTTTAGAAATAGTCTTCGCCCCGGCATGAGTGCGACTGCTGAGATCACTACAAAGGTGGTCAATGATGTCATTGCAGTTCCGCTACAGGCCGTCATAGATAAGAAACCGGACGCACAAGCATCTCCGACGATCCAAGGCAGCGAAGCTACTCCTCCTGCAGATAAACCTAAGATGATTACGGGGGTTTATATTTTTGACGGTAAAAAAGCCAAATTCGTTGAGGTTCAAACCGGCATTATCGGAGAGTCAGATCGTCAGATCAT